>JALQVQ010000152.1 GCA_023260315.1 Burkholderiaceae bacterium | reverse complement strand
CGCATTGGACTTGGTCACGACCGTCAGCAGCTTACGTGGCCGCGACTGCGCCAGCGTGAAGGCATAGCGCATGATCCGGGTGACGCCGACGCGGGTGAAGATCGCGACCTCAGTGCCGACCTCTTCGGGGACGCCCTTGTGGGCGCGTTTGCTGGGGTCGTTGTTGAACCCGCGGTCGGCGCGACGAGGGCGCGGGCATCCATGATCTGCCCCAAAAGCTGGGCCGTGGTTTGTGGGCCTGATGGCGTTTGCAGCCCCGCTTTGTCACCAAGCAACAACTTCAGGGCTTGTGGACTCATGCCTTGGGCCTGGGCAAATGCCAGCACGCTGATACTGTCTGGCCCTTGGGTTGGCGCGATGATTTGCATACCGCCTGCCAAAGGAACCGCCTGTAAATCGCCCGCCAACTGTGGCGCGCCTGCACCGACGAGCCAGGCAGCGGCGCTCATGGCCATGGGGTCAACAAGCGCCATTAAGGCCTCGGGCGCCCCTGACTTTTCACCATCACCCCCTTCGGCATTCACAGCGGGTGTCGTTTCGGTGTTTGGGAGGCGATCAGGATCGGTATCTTTCACCTCTCCCTCTGCGTGGGGTGTCGGAGCGGCAATTTTTTGCCTGTTATTGACAGCGGAGACCCGCTCAAAAAGTTGCCCAAAACTCGCGTTCGAGGACGGTGTGTCCCTTTGCGTGGGGGCATTCAGCGCCCGGTTATTCAATGGGTTGGGCGGGGCAATCTCGGGGGGCGCAAGGCTGAAGGTTGTGGTCGGTGACATGTCTGGGTGGGTGCCGTTCAAGTAATTAATGAGGCGGCTCACCGGCCACCCCACCGGCCATGTAGCAAGAACCGTGACCGGACAGTTCTTGCCGCTCGGCAGCGCAAACCCGATCAAACAGGACTGGCGTGGCACGTCCCTTGCTTACCTCAAAGCCATAGCGAGCAGATTGACGGAAATTTGCTACAAAAGAATTAACATCTGAATGGTTTCAACGCATGAGCACTCTTAGCCTGTCAACGATTCGACAAAACTTGTCGGCCTTTGACTTAGCCGGTCTGGGGATTCCCACGCTCGTGCTCATGATCATGGCCATGCTGGTGCTGCCCCTGCACCCGCTGATGCTGGACATTCTGTTCACCTTCAACATCGTGGTGGCCCTGGTGATCGTGATGATCTCCATTGGGACGCGCAAGCCACTCGAGTTCTCCTCTTTTCCGACGGTTTTGTTGTTCGCAACGATGCTTCGCCTGGCACTGAACGTTGCGTCAACGCGCGTCATCCTGGTGAATGGTCATGAGGGCGGTACGGCTGCTGGCGAAGTGATTGCAGCTTTCGGTGAATTTGTAATCGGTGGCAACTATTTGGTGGGTTTCATCATCTTCGGTATCTTGATGATCATCAACTTCATCGTTGTGACCAAAGGTGCAGGTCGCGTCTCGGAGGTGAATGCACGATTCACACTGGATGCCATGCCAGGTAAACAAATGGCGATCGACGCCGACTTGAATGCCGGCGTCATCGACCAAGACGAGGCGAAGAAGCGCCGCGAAGAATTGTCACAGGAGGCCGACTTTTTCGGCTCGATGGATGGTGCGTCGAAGTTCGTGAGCGGTGACGCCATGGCGGGCTTGCTGATTTTGATCATCAACATTGTGGGTGGCTTGGCAATTGGCTTGGCGCAACATGACCTGTCGTTCTCGGAAGCGGGTCGCATCTACGTGTTGCTAACCATTGGTGACGGCTTGGTTGCCCAAATCCCCTCACTGTTCCTGTCATTGGCGACGGCGATTATCGTGACCCGCGTCACGACCTCACAGTCGATGACCGAGCAGACAAAAACACAGCTGTCCAACCCCACCGCATTGTTTATCGCCGCTGGCATCATGACCCTGTTGGGTCTGGTACCCGGGATGCCCCACATGGTGTTTTTATCGCTGGCGGGTCTCACGGGCGGTATTGGTTACATGGTCGTACGTCGCCAAACCATCGACGACATTGCAGCCGCTGCACCCACGCCTGAAGCGGCCGCTGATGGCGCGCCCAAAGAGTTGGATTGGGACGACGTCGATCAAGTGGACTTGATCGGCTTGGAGATTGGTTATGGTCTGATTCCCTTGGTAAACCCCGAGACGGGCGGTCAACTGATGCCGCGCGTGAAAGGCGTGCGCAAGAAGCTCTCGGCTGAGTTGGGCTTTTTGGTTCAACCCGTGCGGATTCGTGACGCCCTGAACTTACCGCCTGACACCTATCACATCACCATGAACGGCGTGATGCGCGGCAAAGGTGAAGTGAAGGTTGGCAAAGAGCTGGCCATCAACCCTGGGCAGGTTTACGGCAAGATTGAAGGCATCGATACCAAGGAGCCTGCGTTCGGTTTGGATGCGGTTTGGATTGACCCCGCGCAGCGCGACACCGCACGCACCTTGGGCTATACCGTGGTGGACGCCAGCACCGCCATCGCGACCCACCTTAATAAAGTGCTGCGTGACAACGCTGCCGAGTTACTCAGCCATGACGAAACCCAGCAGCTGCTGGACAAACTGGCGGCCAAATATCCCAAGCTCGTTGAGGATTTGGTCCCGGGCAAGCTGGCCCTGGGCGTCTTGACCCGCACCATGCAAAACCTGTTGGTTGAGGGCGTCTCAATCCGTGACATGCGCACCATTGTCGAGTCGCTGACAGATGCCGCGACACGCACGCAAGACCCCGACCAATTGACCACCATGATTCGTCCCAAGCTGGGTCGCATGATCGTCCAGTCCCTGGTGGACGACGCGGACAGCTTATCGGTCATGACGCTCGACCCATCACTGGAGCAGCTGCTCCACAACGTGTTGCAGCAAAACCAAGGGACGGGGATGGTGCTGGAGCCGGGTTTGGCCGAGAGCTTGTTCAGCGCGTTGCGACAAGGCACCCGTGAGGTTGAGGAAAAGGGGCATGCCGCCGTTTTGGTGGTCTCTCCCAGCATTCGCTCGTGGCTATCGAAGGCAGCTCGCCACCGCGTTGCTGATTTAACCGTGCTGTCGTACAGCGAGATTCCAGATGACCAAGGTGTCAATGTGATCCACACGGTTCAAGCACAACCAAAGACAGCGTAAAGCGCATTCAATTTAAAGCGTAATTGAGACGATCATGGAAATTCAACGCATACTCGCCCGCGATACCAAATCAGCCACCGATAAGGCGATTGCCCAATTTGGCCCGGATGTTTTGATCATTTCAAACAACCGCGTCAACGGACAAACGGAGCTGTTGGTCGCGGCTGACATTACCCTTGATGACCCGCTCGAGGACGCGTCTGTCCAGTCAGAAGTGGCCATGGCACCCCGCAAACCTCAGGCTGGCCGCGCGCAGCTGCACCGCGCGGATAGCTTGCAGGCGCAAACCGCCAAGCCCATCAATTCTTTTGAGGCGGCTTTTGAAGAAACCATGCTGCAGCGTCAAAAGTCGCGCTTGGCAGGTCGCAAGCCCACACAAACGATGCAGTCGATTGAGCGCAGCAAGCAAAAGGCCCCGATACTCGAGCCCGTGGCGATGCCCGCGGAACCGACGGAACCGGCTGCGCCGTCTGCCCCAGTGGTGCGCCAAGAGCCCAACGTTGACCTGGTGGCCCTTCAGGCGGAGCGGGATGCCGCGCGCAGTCGCGAGATCGTGAACTTGGTACGCGATGAGATTGCGGCGCTGCGACGAGAATTTTCAATCAGCCAGCGCATGAACCCGTGGCAGGACACCTTGCCGATTGCGCCGGCGGTCAAGCCCTTGATTGCTGCACTGAGCGATGCGGGCGTCCCTGCCGGATTGCGCGGGTTGTTAATTGACCGCATCCGCGAGGCACAGGATCTCGAAGAAGCGCTCTCCGCGCTGAGCAGCCATTTGCTCGAAGTGATGCCCAAGCGCGGCGCGGCCATGCCGGACGCCGGTGTCCATGTCATCTGCGGGCCAACGGGAGTTGGTAAATCCCTGATGGCCGCTCGCTTGGCACAAGCTGGCGCACTGGCTCACGGCACCCATAACGTCGCACTCATCAGCTTTGCAGACAGCCGCCCTGGTGCCTGGAGTCAAATGCAAATGCTGGCCGCCCAGACCGGCGTCGAATGCTACCGCGCCAACGATGCAAGCGCCCTCACCTTGTTGATTGATGAACTGGCGACCCGACAGCTTTTGGTGATTGATACGGCAGGGGTTCAGTTTGAGCGGACCACCGCCCAAATTCGTCAGATTGCGCCACAGGCACAGCAGCACGCCGTTTTGGCAGGCGACACGTCCAGCGTGACCATTCGCCGCGTTCGTGAGGCCCAACAATGGGCCTCCATCATGATCAGCAAACTGGACGAGGCATCACAGCCATGGCCACTGATTCAGGCGCTTTGTGACAGTCCCTTCCCGATCTCAATGATGAGCCCAAGTGAGCGATTGAGTGAGGCGGCCTTGCCCTTTACGTCATCCCAAATTGTCACCCAAGCGCTGACCCATCTGCCGATCGGAAAAGACCTAGCGGCGGCGACAAATGGCGTTAGCATTGGAGACTCGCTGGCGGCTTCGAGCGTCCCGACGGCGGCGACTGAGATGGCGCCACCCGTTGATGTGAAGAGCATGACCGCACAGATTTTGCAATTGCGTGCTGCCCAAGAAAGAAACTTCAATGGCTAATACACACTGCCCCCGCGTCATTGGTGTTGCCAGTGGCAAAGGTGGCGTCGGTAAGACAACGGTCTCCGTGAACTTGGCGGCTGCATTGGCCGCTGGCGGGAAACGTGTCGCGTTGCTTGATGCCGACATGGGCCTGGCCAACGCGCAAATTGCGCTGGGTGGGCGCAGCCCGCTGAACATCAGCCACGTGCTCGCAGGGACCCACAGCGTTCGTGACGTGATGGTGAAAACCAGCGCTGGGGTGTTGCTGATTCCAGGTGCGTCGGGTCGCCGTGATCTGGCGGCGATCGGCGAGGCCGAGATTTCCGCAGTCATCCAGTCACTCGATGACATCGTCGACGATATCGATGTCTTGGTGGTGGATGTGGCCGCTGGCATTTCACCGTCGGTGATGTCGATTCTCTCGGCGTGCCATTACCGACTCATTGTTCTGCGCGACGAGCCGTCGAGCATCGCAGACGCCTACGGGACCATCAAGGTCATGACCACTGAGCTCGGCTTGGATCAGGTCTATCTGGTGCCCAACATGGTCCCCAGCCAGGGCAAGGGCTGGCAACTGTTTAAGCGGATGAACGAGGTATGTACCCGCTTTTTGGGTATCTCGGTCAATTACCTGACATCGATTGAGGCCGACGAGCTCATCATGGATGGCCTTCGCAAGAGCCAGTCGGTGCTGACCTTTGCGCCCGGTTCGAGTGGCGCACGTGATTTCCGTCGATTGGCTGAATTGACGACTGAGTTGTCAGATGTGACAGCGCCACAAGGCCAACGGCAGTTCTTTTTTCAGCGACTTTTAGAGTCGAGTCAGGGCGGGTGACGTATGGCTGTCGCACTTGATTTGTATGAGTCAGTCCAAGGGGGTAGTCGCGATGACCTCGTGGTCGCCCACATGGGTATGGTGAAGCGTGTGGCGTTGCACCTGAAAGCGCGCTTACCGCCCTTCATGGAACTGGATGAACTGGTGCAGGTGGGCATGTTGGGCCTGATTGAAGCCGCTCGCGGTTTTGACGCGACCAAGGGCATTGGCTTTGAGAACTACGCGCACAGTCGTGTGCGCGGCGCCATCATTGATGAGGTGCGGCGGCTATCCGCTCTGCCCCGTTCAGCGGTGAGTTTCAACAAGAGCCACAGTGCCGCCACGCAATCCCTGGCTGCCGAGCTGGGACGCACGCCGACGCAGGCCGAGATGGCGGCTCATATGGGCATGGACAGCGATGCATTCCAAAAAGAACGGGGGCACGCCAAGCGCTTTGAAACGTACTCCATGGAGGTGGTCAGCGACGAGGTCATGAACATGGCTGACGAGAGCCATCGCCAACCAGACGCCATTGTCGAGCATGCCGAGTTCATGGGTGCCGTGACACATGCGATCGAGGGCTTGCCTGAGCGTGAGCAACTCATCATGCAGCTTTACTACGTTGAAGAGCTGAATTTGAAGGAGATCGGCGAGGTCCTTGAGGTGAGTGAGTCACGGGTCAGTCAACTATTGACCGCAACCGTGAAGAAATTGCGGGGCTCGCTTAACATCACCGTTGGGCATTGATATGAATTTCACAAGAGGGCTTCAGATCAGTGGCCTGCTGACGACTTAACAATTGATATGCTGCCCATCTTCAACACCACGAGTCCAGCTCTTCTGAAAAAGAAGGCCAAGGAGGCGTTTGATCAGGTCTCTGAACTTGAGTCGGACTCTCGGAACGCGCGCTCCATGCGCGCGCGTGCCGGCGTGATGGCGCGGGCCTTCATCGATAAAAGTTTCATTGATGGTGCCGAGAAGATGGCGATTTTCCAAGACGTGGCCATGGCCTGCCTGGCCCAGGGGCAGCCAATTCCTGATGAACCCACCGCCTCGGTGTTTCAACAGGTGGAAACCGCGGCAGGCAAGCTTGTTTGGGTTTATTTGCCTGAGGAATATGCCCAATCAGCTTTCCACCTGGGTGGACGGTATCAGCGCATGGATATCACCGCACAACAAGCGATCGAGGGGACACAAAACTTACTCGATCAGATTTGTCGATACGAGTTCAAGCTTGACGAGCCACTGAGTGCCCTGCAGTTTCTCCGCGATGAGGTCGCTGAGGGCGACGGCAATGACGCGGGCGATGTCGCCGACGAACCCGAAACTCAAGGCTGAAGCAGGTGAGTGCAATGGACGCTATTTTCCTCGGCATTCTGGCGATCGTCGTTTTGGGGATCATCGTTGTTCTCATTTATCTGCTGGATAAGGTCAACACGCTGGAGGGCCGGAATGCCATCGGTGTGCTAACCGAGGCCGTGGGCATTGCGCCCGCACAGGTCCCTGATAACGGCCTAAATGGTCTCGTGGGTAAGGCACTGTGGGATGCCGTTTGCGGTAAGGGCGCCGGCGCGAGCCTGGACGCCGAGGGTCTCGCGTCGCTGCGCAAACGCTACAGCGGTATCTTGCATAAGCACATTTTGTCGCTGGTGGAAGATGGGGCTAAGGATGCGCAGGCGGGCACTGCAAATAGCCCACCCGCCAACCGCGAAATCAGCACGGTGCGAGCCAAGGTGGATTCATGGTTACCGCCGCAGCACGTCAAAGCGATCTACACCGTGGGCTTTGAGGCGGCGAGTAACCCTGAAGAGATTCCCCGGCTTTCGCAGTCCTTGGATGAGACGTGCGCCACGCTTTATGCGCGGGCTGAGATTGACATGCCCGCCGCGCCGTACTCGGTCACCGTGTTCGGTGGCGGCGCAGACCCCATGGGCGATGACACAATGGGCGCCCCCGCTCTTGGTATGGCAGATGGCGCGGGCGATGGCACGGGGGAGTCTGGCGCTGATGCGGGTGCTGATGCGGGTGCTGCCGACGCTGACTTTGACATCAAACCCGTCACCCGGAAATAACGCGGCGATTTCCTAAAGTTTTCAGGGGTGCGACCGATTCCATAAGTGTCCAGGCTTGCTGGATGTGTATGGAGTTCCTAGCGATGCGAATCAATCAAAAAGCCCTTGAGAGTTACGGCGCAGTCAAAGTTGTGACGGGTGTTTCTGGTGCCAATAGCGTTCAACTGATTCAAATGTTGTTTGACGGATTTCTTGAGAGTCTGTCCACCGCTAAGGGACACATTCAACACAAAGACATCACAGAGAAGAGCAAGGCTCTGACCCGTGCGGGCCGCATTGTGCTCGGCTTACAGAACGCCCTTGATTTCGAAAAAGGTGGCGATTTGGCCAAGAACCTGAATGAGCTTTACATGTACGTTACGCGCCGTCTTTTGCACGCCAATATTCACAATGACCTCGCAGCGATTGATGAGGTTTATGGCCTTATGAACGACATCCGTCAGGCATGGGAAACGGTGCCATCACTGGTTCCCCCCACGACGCTGGAGCGTCCGGTCTACGCCAACTGAACCGCGCACGCAGGGGATAAAAAAAGGAAGCTTTGCTTCCTTTTTTTTATTCAGCGTAAGCAACCTCGACCGTGCCCTTCAGCTTGATCAGTAGCGGTTGACCTTTTCGGTCCAGTGTCTTCCCAGCTGGCACTTTGATCCAACCTTCGCTCACGCAGTACTCAGACACGTCCCAGCGTTGCTTGCCATTGAATCGCACAGCGATATCCCACTCGAACACTTCGCGCACGTGAAACGGGCTGTTAGCCTCTATGGAGAGATGATCGGGTAACGGCGGGCGTTCAGGTGAAGTGCTCATAGGAATCCAGAGATTGAATGACGGTCATTTTAACCAGACGTAAAAAAGCCCACCGAGGTGGGCTTTTTTACCAACTGTGTTGGTTGCGCGGGCAAGATTTGAACTTGCGACCTTTGGGTTATGAGCCCAACGAGCTACCAGGCTGCTCCACCGCGCGTCAAGCTGTGTAGTGTAACAGGTTTACTCGGCTGAATCAGCAGCTGGCGCATTTTCTTCGGGTGCGCGATCAACCAATTCAACCAATGCCATTGGCGCGTTGTCGCCAGCACGGAAACCCATCTTCAGAATACGTGTGTAGCCACCGGGACGGTTCGCAAAGCGTGGGCCCAGTTCGTTGAAAAGCTTCACAACCACATC
>JALQVQ010000121.1 GCA_023260315.1 Burkholderiaceae bacterium | reverse complement strand
AGACGGATAAGCCAAATACCTGACAAAGGCTTATACGGTGAAATTATAGCCTCCTGGTTGGGGAAGCCGTTCTGCCCTTTCGGGGTGGTTGCTTCGCCAGTGGGCGATTTGTCCTGTTGGGCGGCGAGCGGGAGGGCTGTCGCGCCGAGCAGGATCAGCAATGCAGTTGGCAGTCTGCACCAACGGCTTTCGCGTATTTGGCGAGCTCGATGGCTTCGGCGGTGGAGTTTGCACCACAGCCGGCCATGATGGGAACACGCCCACGCGCTTGCTCGACCGAGACGCGAATGATTTCGCAGTGCTCTTCCACGGTTACCGTTGGGGACTCACCGGTGGTACCGACGGCACCGATGCAGTTCGTGCCTTGCTCAATGTGCCAGTCGATCAGCTTGCGCAGGCCATCGTAGTCAACAGCGCCATCGGGACGCATGGGGGTAATGAGTGCAACGATGCTGCCGGTAATCATTTGCATGGGATCAACTTGGTCGGTTTTGGTAAAGCTCACATTCTACCCAGTGGGGAAGACGGTGTGCCGGGGCTTGTCGCTGTTAATCGTTGGACGTAGCGCCCCGTTGGATTTGCCTCGGATGGCGGCTCAAACCCATCCTCATAGGCGACGACTCTGAGGTCACCGGCCAACTGGAGCGCTTCCCCCGGGGCGAGCAAGAAAGCGGGGCGGCTGGGTTTGCCAATGGTCTCTTGCCCCAGCGCGAACGTTTCCATCACCAAGACACCCCCGGGAGCCAGGGCCGAGCGCAGCGCGGGCCACAGCGGGCGCCAAAGGTAGTTGGTCATGACGATGGCATCGAAGGTTTCAGACAGTGGCCACGGCGCATTTTCAATGTCAGCGCAAAGCGTTTGCAGGCGACCGGCTGGCTGGGGTAGTGCGGCGTGGCGTGCTTGCAGGCTGATCAATGCGTCGGCATCGCGGTCGACGGCCGTGACAGGATGGCCCTGTGCGGCGAAGTAAAGGCTGTGACGGCCTGCACCACTGGCGACGTCCAACACGTGGCCGTTTGAGGGCACGAGATGCGCCCAGCGCGCAACCCAGGGGGCAATCGCACCCCAGCCATGTGATTGTGCGGTCATTTAAAAGCAACTCCACAGCTGGTCTGCAAGGGTCACCATCAGCATTGGGTCGCGGTAAAGGGCAAACACAGCGCCCAGAGCGGCGGCTATGGACGCCCAGACCGATGCTTTTTTGAGGCGTGTGGTCATATGCTCAGGCTGCGCTGGCGGCGGCCGGTGCGCGTGTGATGCTGTTTTCTTTGATGGGCAGGTTCAGGAGAGCGGCCGCGATGCCCAAGGCAATAGCGATGCCCCACACCACGTCATAGTTACCCGTCGCGTCGTACAAGAAGCCACCCAGCCAGACCCCCAAGAAGCTACCGATTTGGTGCGAAAAGAAAACAAACCCGCCCAGCATACTCAGGTGTTGTACGCCAAAAATACCCGCCACGATCGCGTTGGTTGGCGGGACCGTCGAGAGCCACAGCACGCCCATGACCGCGGAGAAGATGTAGACGCTGGTGGGCGTCAGTGGTGCCGCGAGAAACACCGATATGACCACCGCGCGTCCCATATAAATGGCGGCAAGAATTTTGCGTTTTGCGAGCTTTTGGCCCAGTACGCCGGCAGCATATGTGCCCACCACGTTGAACAGGCCAATCAGCGCCAGCGCATAACTGGCCACGTGTGGTGGGAAGTCATGGTCTCGCAGGTAGCTGGGCATGTGAACACCAATGAACACCACTTGAAAGCCACAAACAAAATAGCCCGCCATGAGCAATTGAAAACTGGGGTAACGGGCAGCTTCCCGCAGGGCCTGCAGAATCGTTTGTTCCCGCACGGGTGCGGCGCCGCCCCTGAAGGCGGGCTCCCGCAGGCCGTAAGCCAGCGGCAGGATCAGTAAGACGGCGATAGACAGCATGATCAGGGCGTTCTGCCAGCCAAATTGGTAGATCAATTGGCCTTCGATTGGCACCATTAAAAACTGCCCGAATGAGCCGGCTGCGGCGGCAACACCCATTGCCCACGATCGCTTGTCGGCGGATATGTTGCGGCCAATGACACCGTAGATCACGGCGTATGTCGTGCCCGCCTGTGCCGCACCGATCAACACGCCTGCCGTCAATGAAAACAGGAAGGGGGTGGACGCGGTCGCCATGCCGAACAGGCCCAGCGCGTACAGCAAGGCACCACCCATCAAGACGCGGAAAGCGCCAAAACGGTCCGCGGCCATGCCCGCAAAGATACCGAAGAAACCCCATGACAGATTCTGAATCGCCATGGCCAAAGAGTACGTCTCGCGGTTCCACTCTTGCGCTTGGGTGATGGGTTGTAGCCATAAGCCAAAGCCGTGACGCACGCCCATAGAAAGGGTCACGATGGTGGCACCGCAGATCAGGATTTGCGCCGCGCTCAGGGATTGGGTCGAAACTTTCATACCCATAATGTATCGAATTGGGTGCTGGCGTGTCAGCGCCAGTGGCGCGTTGGGAACTGATTTTTTAATCAGTGGTGTTTAAATATACAGCTTCTGAGTTCTGTCTTCGCTACAATTTCTGCCCATGGCCACCAAACAAACTGCTAACTCCACAACTGTCGGCGCGGATTACGGCGAGGGCTCCATCCGTGTGTTGAAGGGTCTTGAGCCCGTCAAACAACGACCGGGCATGTACACACGCACGGACAACCCCCTCCACATCATTCAAGAGGTGCTCGACAACGCGGCGGACGAGGCGCTCGCGGGTCACGGAAAGCGCATCAAAGTGGTGCTTCACGCCGATGGCTCGGTAACCATTGAAGACGATGGTCGGGGCATTCCCTTTGGCATGCACCCCGAGGAGAAAGCCCCCGTCGTTGAACTCGTTTTTACACGCCTGCACGCGGGCGGCAAGTTCGACAAAGGCAAAGGGGGCGCCTATAGTTTTTCTGGCGGGTTGCACGGGGTCGGTGTGAGTGTTACCAATGCGCTGTCAACGCGGCTGGAGGTGACGAGTTATCGCGAAGGACAAGTGGCCACGCTTGTCTTTTCAAAAGGGGATGTGATTGAACCCCTCACCCTGCGCCCCAACCAAGCGGGAGACCGCAAAACGGGCACCAGTGTGCGAGTTTGGCCGCAAGCATCGTATTTCGAAAGCAGCGTCATCCCCCTCAACGAGCTGACACATTTGTTGCGTTCAAAAGCGGTGTTGATGCCGGGCGTCATTGTGACGCTTGAGCAAGAAAAAAATCGCGAGACGCAGCAATGGCAATACAAAGGCGGCTTGCGCGATTACCTGACGCAAAATATTCAAGCCGATCCTGTGATTCCGCTTTTCGATGGTGAAGGCTTTGCCGACAATGCGAGCGACAGTTTTGCAGAAGGCGAAGGGGCAACCTGGTGCGTCGCGTTCACCGAGGAGGGGCAACCGGTTCGAGAGAGTTACGTCAACCTCATACCCACCTCGGCAGGTGGTACGCATGACAGTGGTTTGCGGGACGGCTTGTTCACAGCTGTCAAAAGCTTCATCGAGCTGCACGCGCTGCTGCCAAAGGGCGTCAAACTGTTGCCAGAGGACGTCTTTGCGCGGGCCAGCTACGTGCTGTCTGCCAAGGTGTTGGACCCTCAATTTCAGGGGCAAATTAAGGAGCGTCTCAACAGCCGAGACGCCGTGCGTCTGGTCTCTAGCTTCGTCAGGCCAGCGCTGGAGCTTTGGTTGAATCAGCACGTTGAGCACGGCAAAAAGCTCGCAGAGCTGGTCATCAAAGCGGCCCAAAGCCGCCAAAAGGCTGGGCAAAAGGTTGAAAAACGCAAAGGTTCGGGCGTTGCCGTTTTGCCGGGTAAGTTAACCGACTGTGAAAGCCGTGACCTCAGCCACAACGAACTTTTTTTGGTCGAGGGTGACTCCGCCGGCGGCAGTGCCAAGATGGGGCGAGACAAAGAGTCGCAGGCCATCCTGCCGCTGCGCGGGAAGGTGTTGAACACGTGGGAAGTTGAGCGTGATCGGTTGTTTGCCAACAATGAAATCCATGACATCGCCGTTGCGATTGGCGTCGATCCCCACGGCCCCAATGACACGCCAGATCTCTCGGGGCTGCGTTACGGCAAGATTTGCATCCTGTCAGACGCGGATGTTGATGGCTCGCACATTCAGGTGCTTTTGTTGACGTTGTTCTTCCGGCACTTTCCTAAACTGATCGAGGCGGGGAATATTTACGTTGCTCGGCCACCCCTGTTCCGAGTTGATGCCCCAGCACGAGGCAAGAAGCCGGCGGCAAAAATGTATGCCCTCGACGAGGGCGAGCTGACGGCGATTCTCGATAAGCTGCGCAAAGACAACGTGCGCGAGAGCAGTTGGTCGATCTCACGTTTCAAAGGTCTGGGTGAAATGAGTGCCGTCCAATTGTGGGACACCACCTTGAATCCCGATACGCGGCGGTTGTTGCCTGTCACGCTCGGTGACCTCGGGGTTCTCGGAACCGAAGCGGAGTTCAACAAACTCATGGGTAAGGGTGAGGCCGCGGCACGCCGTGAGTTGATGGAACTGAATGCAGACGACATTGAGGTGGATATCTAATGAGCGACGATCTTCTTTCCTTCGAGCCGCCGATGGGTGGCAGTACTGAGGACACGCTGGCCACATACGCGCAACGGGCCTACCTCGAATACGCACTCAGCGTTGTGAAGGGCCGCGCGTTGCCCGATGTTTGCGACGGTCAAAAGCCCGTGCAGCGCCGAATTTTGTACGCGATGCAGCGCATGGGGCTGGGGCATGGGAGTAGCGGTGCGCCCAAGCCAGTTAAATCAGCCCGCGTGGTGGGTGATGTGCTGGGCCGTTTTCACCCGCACGGTGACCAGGCCGCTTATGACGCCTTGGTTCGCATGGCGCAAGATTTTAGTCAGCGTTATCCGCTGATTGATGGCCAAGGTAACTTCGGAAGCCGCGATGGTGACGGTGCTGCTGCGATGCGATACACCGAAGCCCGGCTCGCCAAGATCACCACGTTGTTGCTCGATGAGATTGACGAGGGTACGGTCGACTTCATCCCCAACTACGATGGGTCAACAGAGGAGCCACGCCAATTGCCAGCAAGGCTCCCGTTTACGCTGCTGAACGGCGCGAGCGGCATTGCAGTGGGTATGGCAACTGAGATTCCGAGCCATAACCTGCGTGAAGTGGCTGATGCGTGCGTGGCGCTGATTAAAAGTCCCCACCTCACGGATGATGAGCTGTTTGCGCGCTTACCCGCGCCAGATTACCCGGGTGGCGGTCAAATCATCAGTCCAGCGGCAGACATCGCTCAGGCCTACAAGACCGGACGAGGCAGTCTGAAGGTGCGCGCGCGTTGGGTCATCGAGGACCTGGCGCGCGGACAGTGGCAACTCGTCGTCAACGAGCTACCGCCGGGTGTCAGCACACAGCGCGTGTTGGAAGAGATTGAGGAGATCACCAACCCGAAAGTTAAAACGGGCAAAAAAGCCCTAACGGCTGACCAGACCCAGTTGAAGGCCAGCATGCTTGCCGTGCTGGATGTGGTGCGCGACGAATCGGGCAAAGAGGCCGCCGTGCGTCTGGTGTTTGAGCCCAAAACGCGGACCATCTCGCAGGCGGAGTTGATCACTCAACTGCTGGCCCACACCAGCCTCGAGACCTCCAGCTCCATCAACCTGACCATGGTCGGTATCGATGGTAAGCCGGTGCCTAAGTCTTTGCGCACGATGCTGACGGAGTGGATCACTTTCCGCCAAGACACCATCGTGAAGCGCAGCGAGAACCGGCTGAGCAAGGTATTGGATCGGATCCATATTTTGGAAGGGCGGCAACTCGTCTTGCTGAACATTGACGAGGTCATTGCCATCATTCGGCAGAGCGATGAGCCCAAAGATGCTTTGATGGCGCGCTTCAAACTGTCGGAGCGACAAGCAGAGGACATTCTTGAAATTCGCCTGCGCCAACTGGCACGGCTCGAGGCCATCAAGATTGAGCAGGAGCTCAGCAAACTGCGTGACGATCAGGCCAAGCTTGAGGATATTTTGAACAATCCAAGCAGCCTCAAGCGTCTGATGATCAAAGAGATCGAGAGCGATGCCAAGGCCTTTGGCGATGAGCGTCGCACCCTCGTGCAGGCAGAGAAGCGCGCGATTGCTGAGATCAAAGTGATCGATGAGCCTGTCACCGTTGTGGTGTCAGACAAGGGCTGGGTGCGTACGCGAACGGGCCATGGTCATGCAGCAGATGCGTTTGCGTTCAAAGCCGGTGACACCTTGCGCGGCACCTACGAGTGCCGCACCGTTGACACCCTCATTGTTTTGGGGAGCAACGGGCGCACCTATTCGTTACCGGTGTCTGCGTTACCTGGGGGTCGTGGCGACGGTCAGCCCATCACCACTTTGATCGAGCTCGAGTCTGGCGCCACCGCCGCACACTACATGGCTGGGCCATTGGATGCGGGATACCTGTTATCGACCAGCGACGGCTATGGTTTTGTGGCGCAAATCCAAGACATGACCAGCCGACAAAAAGCGGGTAAGGCGTTTGTGAACCTGGCGCCAAGTGCAACGGTTAATGAGCCGAGCCCATTGCTGATTCAAGTCACAAGCGATGCAGGACCGCAGGCGCAGATGGCGACACACGTGGCCTGCGCCTCCGTGGATGGTCGAATCCTTACCTTTGACCTGACCGAACTCAAGCACATGCCCAAAGGTGGTCGTGGCCTGATGTTGTTGGACTTAGCCGATAAAGACCAGCTGGCCGGTGCCGCCGTCTACACCCGCAGCATCAGCATCTCCGGTGTGGGGCGTGGTGGCAAGGCGCGTGAGGAGACCCTTGAGATCAGGAGCCTCAACAACGCGCGAGCGGCGCGTGCCCGAAAAGGCAAAGCGGCTGACTTTGGCTTTAAGCCCAACCGCGTGATTCGGGTGCTCTAACGGTCCCGGCGTTCAATGGCAAAGTCATGAACGCCGCCGCTGTGGGGCTTGAGGTAACGCTCTAGGGTTTCCTTGACAGTCCCAAACGCCAGCTCGTCCCATGGAATCTCATGGGCTTCAAACAGCCGCGCTTCGCGGGTCTCAGGCCCGGGGTTGAACTGGTCACTTGTGAGGCGCGCTTTGTAAAAAAAGTGCACCTGGCCCACATGCAGCACGCTGATGAGGCTGAATAACTCGCCCATCTCGAACTCGGCACCGGCCTCTTCGATGGTTTCGCGTGCTGCGCCCGTCTCCGTCGACTCGCCCATTTCCATGAAGCCAGCGGGCAATGTCCATTTGTCGAGTCGAGGCTCGATATTGCGGCGGCAAAGCAAAATCTTTTCCGTCCCCGTTACTGGATCGGTCCAAACCGGGATCGTGCCCACCACATTCAAGGGGTTGAGGTAGTGCACCGTTGCGCAGGCCGTGCAGACCGAACGCAACTTATCGTCGCCATCGTCGGGGAGGCGCTGTTCTGTGGGATGGCCACAGGCGCGGCAAAAACGGTTGGAACGGTCAGGGTACATAGCGTTGCTCAAAAATCAGAGCCCCTATGCTAACAAGGCTGGCGCCTTTTGAAGATTAAATTTCAGCCTCCGCTTGGTGTGTAATAGCAGCATGGAACTTGGCTTCAAACCCGACTGGGCATTGCCACCGCACGCAGAGGCTTTCATGAGTGTTCGCAGCGGTGGCGTATCGAAAGCCCCGATGGATACGCTCAACCTCGGCGATCATGTGGGGGATGACCCTGAGGCGGTCCGCCTCAACCGTGGCCGCCTGTGCGCGCACCTGGGTATCGCAACCGCGTTTTTGCATCAGACACACGGCGAGGGCGTCCAGTATCTCAGCGCGGCATCTGTCGGCGGTCCGAGGCTGTCTGGAGATATCGCGGTCACCACAACGCGCGGGATCGCCGCCACGATCATGGTTGCAGATTGTTTGCCGATTCTGTTTGTTCACCAGCGACTGCCATTGGTCGCGGCCGCACACGCTGGATGGCGTGGATTGGCTGGCACGGGGACCGCGGGCGGTAAAGATGGCATCGGCGTCATCGCCCAAACGCTGCGGGTGATGGCCGATGCGGCAGACCAAACGCAGGCTGAGTTGGCAGACGCATTGACGGTGTGGCTGGGCCCAGCGATTGGGCCAATGGCCTTTGAAGTCGGTGAGGATGTCAGGGGCGCTTTTCTGTCAAAAAACCCGGCCAATGCCGATGCGTTCGTGCCACAGGCGATGCCCGGTAAATATCTGGCAGATTTGCCTTTAATTGCCCGCCGCATGCTCGCGGGTTATGGCGTTACTGCCGTCTATGGCAACGACAGCACTGAGCGGTGGTGCACCGTTGGGCAGCCCAATCGGTATTTCTCCCATCGCCGCGATCAGCACAAAGGCGGGAGCGGTCGCCTCGCCGCAATGGTATGGTTGAAATAATTAGTCAGGTTCAAGTACCTAAAACCCTTTAAAATCGAAGGGTTATGGCTCTTTATTGGCGTGTTCGCTCGTTTCGCTCGGCGTCTTGGCTGCTGTTTCAGCTGCCTCAGCCGCCTCAAGTGCTTGCCGCCGCTTCTTGCGAGCGGGGCTTTGCATCACGTAGATCACGAGACCAACGGGCAGCAGGCCGTAGCCAATAAACGTGAAGACGGCGCTCAAAATGCCGCCGTTCACGTGCGTTGCCTCGGCCGCAGCCATCATGACGGCAACATAAAGCCAGGCGATGACGATGATGTACATGGTTGTTTTTAACGTTTAAGGTCAGTGCTCAATTATGGATTCTCAAGCGAAATGGCTCGAAGCGGCGCAGCAGTGGCAACAAACCCTTATGACGCAATGGACCACCCTCGCCAAAAGCGCGGGTACCCAGGCCCCGCAGATGCCTGACATGTCGCAGTTATTCACTCAGGCACTCGGGCAGAACGCCATGGGGGCGTTGCCAGAGATGGTGCACTTTGACCCCCGCGCATTGATTCAAGTCCAAGCCGATTATCAAAAAGACCTCACCACGCTCAACGAGGCCGCCGCCGCAGACAAGTTGCAGCGCGATCGTCGGTTCTCAGCACCCGCCTGGCAGGCCAATGTGGCCGCCAAACACGCCGCAGGCATGCACCTCATCAACGCGCGCGCTCTAATGGCCCTGGCTGACGCGGCACAGGGGTCGGAAAAGCTCAAAGCCCGTATTCGCTTTTCTATTCAACAGTGGCTTGACGCCACAGCGCCCAGTAACTTCCTGGCCTTCAATGCGGAGGCTCAACAACTGGCCATCGAGACCAAAGGCGAGAGCATTGCCAAGGGTTTGCAAAATTTGTGGGCGGATGTGCAGAAAGGCCACGTGTCCATGACCGACGAGTCGGTTTTTGAGGTGGGTAAAAACGTGGCGACCAGCGAAGGCTCGGTTGTTTACGAGAACGAGTTTTTTCAACTCATTGAATACAAGCCGCTGACTGACAAAGTTTACGAGCGTCCATTTTTGTTGGTGCCCCCGTGTATCAACAAGTTTTATATCCTTGATCTCCAGCCCGAAAACTCATTCATCCGTTACGCGGTCGAGCAAGGCCACCGAACCTTTGTTGTTAGTTGGCGCAACCCCGATGAGTCGATGGCACAGGCCACTTGGGATGATTACATCGAGCAAGCGGCCATCCAAGCCATTGAGACTGTGCGTGACCTCACAGGGGCCCCAAAAGTAAACGCATTGGGTTTCTGTGTGGGCGGCACGATTCTGAGCACTGCCATTGCGGTGCTGGCCGCTCGCGGCGAGCATCCCGTCAACAGCGTGACCCTTCTGACCACGCTGCTCGATTTCTCCGAAACCGGCGTGCTCGACGTCTTCATTGACGAGGCCTTCGTGAAGATGCGTGAAATGCAGTTCGCCAAGGGTGGTTTGCTGCCGGGTAGCGACTTGGCAACCACGTTCTCGTTTTTGCGCCCGAATGACTTGGTGTGGAATTATGTGGTGGGCAACTATCTCAAGGGCGAATCTCCGCCACCCTTTGACCTGTTGTATTGGAACGGTGACTCCACCAACCTACCCGGGCCGTTCTACCACTGGTACCTGCGCAACACCTACCTCGAGAACCGCTTGGTCAAACCCAATGCGGTGACCGTGTGCGGTGAGTCGATTGACTTCCGAAAGGTTAAAACACCCGCCTATATTTATGGCTCGCGTGAAGATCACATCGTGCCAATCGGTGGTGCCTACGCCACCACTCAGCACTGGCCCGTTGCCAAGCGTTTTGTGATGGGGGCCTCGGGCCATATTGCTGGCGTCATCAACCCCGCCAGCAAGGGCAAGCGCTCGCACTGGATCGGGTCCGACACGGCATTTCCCGCCAATGTCGATGATCTGGCTGACGCTCTGGTTTTTTTAATGAAAAATTATTCCGATGCACCTCATGTCAATGTTGGCAGCGGTACTGAACATACAATTAAGCAATTGGCGGAAACAATTAAAAACGTCGTCGGAT
>JALQVQ010000113.1 GCA_023260315.1 Burkholderiaceae bacterium | reverse complement strand
GCCAACGCTGTTTACGCAGCAAGCGCCGATTGTTTACACCTTTATTTTTGGACTCTTACTGGCAACGATCCTGATGCTACCGATTGGTCTGCTCATTGGCCGCTTCGCTTTCCGGTCCCTGGTGGCCATACCCAAATCTGTCTTGGTACCAAGTGTCGCGCTGCTTACCATCTTGGGTAGTTATGCCGTACACAACAACATTGATGAAGTGCAGCAGATGGTCATTTTGGGTGTTTTGGCTTGGTGTGTTGGTCGCCTTGGTTTTAGCGCATCGCCCATTGTGCTGGGTTTGATTTTGGGCGCTATCGCTGAGCGCGGTTTCGTACAAGGCAACCTCATCGGAAACGCTCGCGGCAGCGTCATGGCTGAGTTTTTTGCTCGTCCAATCTCGCTCGGTATTATCTTTTTCATCGTACTCGGTTTGCTGTGGCCACTTTGGTCAAACTACCAGACGCGCAAGGCGGGAGAGGCTCATGACTAAGCGAGCAATGTCCGTGTTACCGCTGCTCGGTAGTGTGGTCGTCATCGGTATTGGCTGGGCCGCTATCGCGGCAACAGTCGACTATTCGGAACTTGGCGCCTTATTTCCAAAAACGGTCGGCGCGTTGATGGTCGCGCTCGGTTTTGTCTATTTGGTACAAACATTAATGGGTAGATCTGGTACGCCTGCGCCAGCAGACGGCTCCAATCTCCGGCGTGTCCTGCTCATGGCCGTGATGTTGGGGTGGAGCTTCTCGCTGGAGTGGCTTGGTTTTTTACCTGCCTCTGCAGCGGCGCAGGCTGCGCTATTGCTGATAGCGCAGCATGACCGTTGGACCTTCAAAAAAGCTCTGACTTATGGCGTGTCGACCGCCTTTGTATTACTCGCCCTTTACGCTCTGTTTAAGCACGCGTTACAAGTGCCGTTGCCATAACCACACGACCTCACCAGCCGTAAACCAATGCGAATTGTCATCACCGAGTTCATGGACCCACGCGCTGTCGCCCAGTTAGAGGCCTGCCATGAGGTCCTTTATGCCCCTGACTTGGTTGACAATCCGGCGCGGTTGCTGATTGAAGCTCGCACGGCGGATGCCATCATCGTCAGGAATCGCACGCAAGTGCGCGGCGATCTGCTTGACCAACTCACCCAATGTCGTTGTGTTGGCCGCCTAGGGGTTGGATTAGATAACATCGATGTCGAAGGCTGTGTTGCCCGAAACATTGCAGTCCTGCCCGCGACCGGCGCGAACTCCTTGAGCGTCGCAGAATACGTGATCTCGGCAATGATGACGCTTCTTCGGCCTGTCTTCAGCGCGACCACGCAGATGACCCAGGGAAAATGGCCACGGGCCGCGTTGAGTGATGGTGGTGAGGTTGGTGGTAAGCGTTTGGGTGTGATTGGTTACGGCGCGATTGGTCAAACCTCAGCACGATTGGCACGAGGACTCGGTATGACCGTCATCGCCTTCGATGCGATGCTCCCGCCTGAAGCACCAATTTTTGCGCAGACGGGTGTGCATACGGTCGATTTAGACACTTTGCTACAAACCGCAGATGTCATCACGCTTCATGTCCCCCTAGTCGCCAGTACAAGGGGCCTGATTGGTGCAGACCAGCTGGCTCGCATGAACCGAGGCGCTCTTTTGATCAACACCTCGCGTGGTCACATCGTTGATTTGACCGCTGTGGCAAACGCACTGAGAAGCGGCCATCTGGGTGGTGCCGCTATTGATGTATTCGATGTCGAGCCCTTAACCGAAACGCAGGCGTTGGCCGACTGCCCGAACTTGTTGCTGACGCCACATATTTCTGGACTTACCAAAGAGTCGAACGAGCGGGTATCTTTCATGATTGCCGACCAAGTATTGGCCGCACTCGCGGAGTCGCTCTAGTTATCAGCCTCAGGCCAGAGCCACAACACGCCGTCTTTCACCTTGGTGCCGTAGGTCTTGATGGGTTCGCAGGCGGGGCCAAAGGTCGCTTGGCCAGACCGAACATCAAACCGCCCCTGGTGAAAGGGGCACTCGATCTCGTGACCAATTAAAAAGCCGTCGCACAGCCTCGCATCGCCGTGGGTACACATGACGTCGGTGGCAAAGGTTTCGCCTTCTACGCCGTAGATGGCAAATTCACGTCCATCTATCGTCACGGCCAGCACATCATCGCTGGGTATTTCATCGGCGGGCATGACTTTGATCCAATCGGCCATGGGGGCTCCTCGTCAGGGGTAAGGGTTGAACTTCTGTGGCTATTATCGCCCCCCGATTACCGAGGCCTTGCAAGGCTTCACAATAGGTGGCTATGCGCGATAACGCTTCCATCATCCCGCCACTTCAGGGCTTGCAATATGGTCTGCTCGGCTTGCCGCTGGCTTTTGTCGCCTTGCCCGTTTACGTGCATCTGCCCAATTTTTACGCGCAAACCTTCGGTATGTCG
>JALQVQ010000057.1 GCA_023260315.1 Burkholderiaceae bacterium | reverse complement strand
TTTTAGCAGATAATTCCAAAAACATGGAATCCCCACCAAGTTCCTCAGGTATAACTTCATGCGTCATGAGTTCATTCTTAACTTTTTCTGGATTGGCTTTTTTGCGTGGTACCGCGGCTTGGTACTCGGCGGGGTCATGGGCGTCAGCCAGGTGCAGTCTCTGCAACCCTTCATGGGTATTTTGGTCTCAATACCGTTGCTAAACGAGCAGTGGTCATGGGTCACGATCTCATTTGCGATGGCGGTGGTTGTCACCGTTTATGTTGCTAAGAATCGACTGGCCAGCCAACAATAGGGTCATGGGAACCCTCACACTCGCACGCCACGGACAGGCCTCATTCGGCGCCGCCAATTACGACCAACTCAGTGACCGCGGACACCTTCAAAGTGAGCGATTGGGGGCCTACTACGCAACGCAGGGTTCGCCTTTTGACGTGGTCTACCACGGCAGCCTGACTCGGCATTTAGAGACTTGGGCGGGTATTCAACGCCATCTCAAAGCAACAGCGTTACCGGTTCACTGCCGTCCCGGCCTCAATGAATTTGATGGCAACGCAATCGTTACGGCCTACCAAGCAGCGCATGACCTGCCTGCCGTCGCGGCATCCGATTACAAAGCGTATTTCCGTCTGTTACGGATCGGGCTAGAGGCTTGGATGGCCGCAGAAATCGAGCCAGCCGGTATGGGCACATACGCCAAGTTCCGGACTGGTGTACTGGCCGTGATGGCGGAGATTCAAGCCGATCACCATCACAAACGGGTTCTGGTCGTGACCAGCGGCGGCCCGATATCAACGGTGGTCGGCGCGGTGTTGGAGACGCCCGATCGCAAGACGGTGGACATCAACTACCAAATTCACAACACAGCTGTCACCACATTCAACGTCACACCAAGCGGCTTACGGTTATCGGGGTTCAATGCGACGCCGCACCTGGATCCGCAAAGCGATACCGCGCTGTTCACTTTCGCCTAACGGCGCAAGGTTGTGGTCGGTAAACCGTCGATCTCAACGAACAAATCAACCAATGAACGTGCCGCAGCCTCGATCACGCGATGGCCTTTTTCAGCGGTTGCCAGCGCCGCATGACCCACCGCACCACTGGGGTTGAGGTCTTGCATTTGCCACGCCAACTTGGCACTCTTGCCATTACCGAGAACCCGCGTGGTTTGGGCGCGATCCTGCGAAGTTGAGCCAAAGTTATCAGCACGCGACATGTCAACACGATCGGGTGAGATGGCCAACATCATGGATGTTTCGATGTCGCCGGCGTGGATGCCAAACCGGTGCTCATGGCTATCGAACAGGCCATCGACATCAGGACCCAGCGGCAAGTTAAACCAACTGACACTGACCACCAACATCCCTAAACGGTTCCGCAAATCGCGCGCCACCAAGTCGAGCGCTCCCACCTGACCACCGTGCGCGTTCAGTATCACCAACTGCTTAACGCCACTGGCATGCACCGATTCACCAATGTCAGTCCAGAGGCGGATCAGCGTCTCACTCGATAAGGTCAAAGTGCCTGCAAACCGGGCGTGTTCAGGGCTGAAACCAACCGGCAGCAGTGGTAACGCCAACACCGATGGGCGAATGTTCTCGACGGCTGAAATCTGGAGCGCGCGCCCCAATACCGCCTCCGCCAAATCACTGTCGACGGACAGCGGCAAATGCGGACCATGCTGCTCAGTCGCGCCAACAGGCAACACGGCAATCAAGCGATCGCGGTCAAGTGCCGCCAATGCGGGCGACGACAAATCCGCCCACTGGCCGTGTCGAATGGAATGAGGATTGACTTCTGACATGTGCCAAGTGTAGCCAGCCTGAGCGCCGGATAATAGTGGTGTCGGAACTATGGCACCTGACCAGACTCCGACACTGCATCACCACGCTGAAAGACGGTCTCCCCTTATGTCGCTACAACGCCTCCTATCGTTCACACGCTGCCACATCACGGCGGGGGTACTTGTCGCGCTGTGTGCCGGTTTTTCGTGGCCCAGTGCGCACGCGCAAACGACCAGTTTCAATGCATTGGATGCCTTGGGCATTAGCGGCAAAGCCGCAGCCGCACCCCGATCCGATGGTGTCGTCACGTCACCCGCTGTCAGCAGCACCCAAACCCAAGCACAGCTCTTGGCGTGGGCACCCGATGGCATGAGCACCGGGAAGACGCTGTGGCTTGGCTTGCGCATTCGGCACGAGCCACACTGGCACACCTACTGGAAAAACAGTGGTGACTCTGGGTTACCAACTGAGCTCAAATGGCAATTACCCGATGGTTGGTCGGCGGGGGCTGTCAGTTGGCCAACCCCAAAAAAGTTTGCGCTGGGACCGTTGGCCAACTATGGTTTTGATGGCACTGTCTTACTGCCTACCGCCATCACCATGGGGCCGTTTGACCGCGTTAATGGCTCAGCGACCGTCAAGCTTGCTGCCAGCTGGCTGGCCTGCAAAACCGAATGTATCCCCGAGGATGCGTCATTTGAATTGACGATCCCCTTTGCAAGCGACACAGGCGGGGCTTCACCGCTGACCGCACACAGCGGGCTATTTGAAGACGCTTTGGCCCGGGTTCCAGAGGCCTTAGTCGGCCTGGACGCGCGGGCTCATGTCAGCGTTGACGACGCGAGCCACCTGCGCTGGGCGCTCACCGGCCTGCCGACCAGCTGGCAAGGCAAGGCGCTCGAGCTTTACCCTGAAACCACCGGTTTAATCGCACCCGGTAGTCCTTGGACCTCAGCGTGGACCGACAAGCAGACTGGCAATTGGCAAGCCGCAACGCCGCTGAACCCGTATCGCAGCGAAGCGCCGCGCGCCTTCCAGGTGGTCATTGCGCCTGCGGGCACCCCTGACGGCGTTCAATCTGAAAAGGGTATCTTGGCGACGGTTACGTTTGAGGGCGATTGGCCGCCCGCCGCCAAACCAGCCGACATCAGCCCCGCGCTTGCTGCGGCCTTGGCTGAATCGGGCGTTGG
This sequence comes from Burkholderiaceae bacterium, assembly GCA_023260315.1. Taxonomy (GTDB): domain Bacteria; phylum Pseudomonadota; class Gammaproteobacteria; order Burkholderiales; family Burkholderiaceae_C; genus RS62. The sequence goes on along the minus strand of JALQVQ010000057.1, from coordinate 4,293 downwards.
TACGGGAACAACGTCGAACAACGCCAGCAACCAACAGGGCATCAGCGGGTGGTTAATCGCCCTGGCCGGGGCTTTTTTAGGCGGTGCGCTACTCAACCTCATGCCATGCGTGTTTCCAGTGCTGGCCCTCAAGGTTTTGGCCTTCGCCGACGGCAAGAGCGCAGATATGACCAAACACCGTCAAAACGGTTTGGCTTACACGGCGGGCGTGGTCTTGTCGTTCGCACTGCTGGGCTCGGCGCTGCTCGCGCTGCGCGAGGCAGGCGATCTTTTGGGGTGGGGGTTCCAACTGCAAAACCCGTGGCTCGTTGGTGGCTTGGCAACCTTGTTCACCGTCATCGCGCTCAACTTGTTTGGGTTGTTTGAACTGGGCAACTGGTTGCCCCAAAGGGTGGCGACTGCACGATCAAAAAACGCCACCGTAGACGCCTTTTTGTCAGGGGTATTGGCCACCGCTGTCGCATCCCCATGCACAGCACCGTTCATGGGCGCATCTCTTGGCTTGGCGATTGCGCTGCCTACGGCACAGGGTTTGGCCATTTTTGTGGCCGTTGGCTTGGGTATGGCCAGCCCCTATCTGCTCGCCAGTTGGGTCCCAGCCGTGGCGCAGCAATTGCCCCGCCCCGGTCCTTGGATGGTGACCTTCAAACAACTGATGGCCTTCCCGATGATGGCCACGGTCGTTTGGCTGCTTTGGGTATTTGGTCAACAAACCAGCATCAACAGTGCGTCCGCCTTGATGCTCTGGCTGTTGTCTGTCGCATGGCTCATTTGGGCGTGGGCACAGGTGGCGACGCGGACCACGCGCATGGTCACTCGCGGCGTTGGCATTGTGATGTTCATCCTGGCCACATGGCTGCTCAGCAGCCCGATGGTCCACAGCGGTAACGCAACGGCTGATTTCGCCAGTGCGCCGTCATCCAGCGCGCGCCCTGCAAGCTGGCAGCCTTGGTCCGCGACAGCGGTGGCCGCACACCTGGCAAAGGGGCAGCCCGTTTTTGTTGATTTCACTGCTGCGTGGTGTGTGACATGCCAAGTCAACAAAGCCACCACCTTGACCACACAAAGCGTGTTGGATGCTTTTGCCGAAAAAGGGGTGCTGACACTGCAGGCGGATTGGACGCGTCGAAACCCCGACATCACCGAGGCGCTCAACACACTCGGGCGCAACGGGGTGCCAACCTACGCGCTTTATGTGCCAGGCGCTGCGCCGCTCGTCCTCAGCGAAATCATCACACCCAATGACGTTCGCGACGCATTGGCAGGCTTGCCCAACGCCAACCGCACCCAAACACCTTAACGCCACTTTCGTGCGCGCAGAAACTGCGACAATCAACACCATGTTTGCACCACTCCAAAACGACACATTTCTGCGCGCTTGTCTGCGCGAATCAACTGCACACACCCCCGTTTGGCTCATGCGCCAGGCTGGTCGCTACCTCGCTGAGTACCGTGAGACGCGCGCAAAGGCGGGTAGTTTCATGGGCCTGGCGACCAACACCGACTTCGCAACGGAAGTCACGCTGCAGCCGCTCGAGCGCTTTCCACTGGATGCGGCCATCCTTTTTTCAGACATTCTGACCGTCCCAGACGCGATGGGTCTGGGCCTCAGCTTTGCCATTGGCGAAGGCCCCAAATTTGCAAAAGTCGTTCGCGACGAGGCCGCTGTCAGCGCGCTTGCAGTGCCGGATATGGCCAAACTGCAATATGTGTTCGATGCGGTCACCTCAATCCGCAAGGCGCTGAACGGCCGCGTACCGCTCATCGGATTCTCCGGCAGCCCCTGGACATTGGGTTGCTACATGGTGGAAGGCGCTGGCTCCAGCGACTACCGCTTGGTCAAAACGCTCATGTACCAGCGCCCCGACCTCATGCACCGCATCCTCACCATCAACGCCGACTCGGTTGCCGCCTACCTGAATGCCCAAATCGAGGCAGGCGCCCAAGCCGTCATGATCTTTGACAGCTGGGGCGGTGTCTTGGCTGATGCAGAGTTCAAGTCCTTCAGCTTGGCCTACACGCAGCGCGTCCTGTCGAAAATCCACAAGACCTTCAACGGTGAAACGATCCCCAGCATCGTGTTCACGAAGGGGGGCGGTTTGTGGATGTCTGAGATGCAAAGTCTTGACTGCAACGTTTTAGGCATGGACTGGTCGGTCAACCTGGCGAAGGCCCGTGCACAGTTGGGTGCCACCCACGCACTCCAAGGCAACCTGGATCCGAATGTGCTGTTCGCATCCCCAGAGCAAGTGACCGAACAGGCCAGGGCGGTACTCGACAGTTTTGGTCAGCCACACCAAGGGGACGGCAAAGGTCCAACCCACATTTTCAACCTCGGCCACGGCATCAGCCAGTTCACTCCCCCCGAAAATGTCGCCGTGTTGGTGGAGGCCGTCCACAGCCACTCAAAGGCGATGCGGCAAAAATAAAACCGATTTTCCTTGACAAATTTAGGGTTCTCCCTAGCTGACTTGTGCACAAAACTGCCAAACAACCCTTTTCATGGACGCGCAGAGGCTTTTTGGCTTAATTCAGGGACAAAAATTCATAACTCATTGATTTTTATGCATTTTTAATCTGCTTAATATTTAGGCAAATTAAAGAAATGCTTGTTTTTAATCGGTGAAGCGAGGGTTTTGACAATCTATCAACAAAGTTATCCACAGAAATTCTGGACATCTTTGGAGCTCGTTCCAAATCAAGGACTTAGCTTAATTTCTAAATTTGAACATTAAAAACGAACGCTAAGAGATGTCATTCTGGCCCGCGGTAATCGTCGCTACACCGGCCCATAGCAATGTGGGGCACGCCCTCACCTACCGCAGTGAGCAGGCACTTCCAGTGGGGGCATTGGTGCGAGTGCCTCTGGGCAAGCGTGACACCCTTGGGATCGTCTCGGCATGCGACACCGAATGTCCAGCCGCCGTCAATGCCACCGCAGTCAAACCGATCACCGCCCACTTGGGTGACATGCCGCCGCTGGGTCCTGATTGGCTCGACCTGATTCGCTTCACTGCCAAGTACTACCAACGCAGTCTTGGGGAGGTGGCGCTGGCGGCCTTACCACCCGACCTGAAGAAACTCGATCCCACGCAACTCACCCGCCGCCTTACCCGAAATGGCAAACAGCGAGCCAAAGCCCGCGTTGCGTCTGAGCCCAGCAAAGAAAACGTCCCCGAAGCCAGCCCCGAGCAGATCGCCGCACTGACCGGCATTGCCACGGCAACCAAGCCTGTGCTGCTATTCGGCGCCACAGGTAGTGGCAAAACGGAGGTGTATTTACAGGTTGCCGCGCAGTGCTTGGCGGATCACCCGCAAGCGCAGATTTTGGTCTTGGTGCCCGAAATCAACCTGACCCCACAACTCGAAGCGCGGTTTTTTGCCCGCTTTGGTGACGAACAAGTGGTGTCCATGCACAGTGGGTTGACCCCAGCGCAGCGCCTTCAGAGTTGGCTAAGCGCCCACCTCGGCCACGCGCGAGTGGTGCTGGGCACCCGCATGGCGGTGTTCGCCAGTTTGCCGCACCTTCAGCTGATCGTCGTTGACGAAGAGCACGACCCCAGTTACAAAAGCCAAGAGGGTGCGCGCTATTCGGCCCGGGACTTGGCCATCTACCGCGCCCACTCAAAGAGCGGATGCCGGGTGATCTTGGGCTCTGCCACCCCAGCCCTCGAAACCTGGTACGCCGCAGAGCAAGGGCGCTACGTTCGCTTCAACATGCCCAGTCGGATGGGTGGCGCGGCGCTGCCGACCCTGCGGTTGGTGGACATGCAACGCCAGCCGAAACAGACCGTATTGGCCGCTCCCCTGATGGAGGCGATTGCCGAACGGGCGCAAAACGGTGAGCAAAGTTTACTGCTCCTCAATCGGCGCGGTTACGCGCCAGTGCTGAGCTGTGGCGCTTGCCAATGGAAAAGCGACTGCCCCAACTGCAGCGCTTTTCGCGTGTTTCACAAGCGCGATCGAAGCCTTCGTTGCCACCACTGTGGGTTCACAGAGCGGGTACCACACGCCTGCCCCTCTTGTGGCAACGTCGATATCCAAACCGTTGGCCGGGGCACCGAGCAACTTGAGGAACTGGTTGCAGACCGATTGTCAGCGGCCACACCATAAGTCGCCACAATAACCTTTCCATCACTATAAGCAACCTCATCATACTGCTCCTTTCTTGCGTCTGCTTTGGTATTGCCATTTACAAACACAGCGTCAGGAATCAGACTGGCTAGTGCTTGTCCTGCGGCAATTCTATCCACGAGGATTAGAGTATTGCCTGTTTCATTAATTTTTTGTGAT
>JALQVQ010000053.1 GCA_023260315.1 Burkholderiaceae bacterium | reverse complement strand
CGCCTTGTTTGTGTATGCCGGCGCCAATTTACACCTCAAAGAAATGCTGGCATTTGCGCCCGCCGCGCTGGTTTTTGTGGCGGCACGCAGCTTAGCGAAGTGGGTGGGCGTCTCGGCCACCGGTGCGCTGGTGGGGTGGTCACGCGCCACCAATTTGAACGCCGGCCTGATCTTGCTGCCCATGGCAGGGATGGCGATTGGCTTAGCAAACACCACCACCGCTCAGTTCCCTTACTCCAGCTCGGTTGTCGCATCAGTCGTGTTTGCAGCCGTTGCCATTTTGGAGACAGTGGGACCCCCGATGGTGGCTCGCGCGTTATTTTGGTCGGGTGACGCTGACGACCACAAGCCCACGAATGAGCCTGAAAATGTAACGGCTGATGCGCAGCAGGCGCCAACCGCCACCCCTTAAGGTACCTACATACGGGCGCAATGGCTATGAACGAATTTGCTTTGATCAAACGCTACTTCGTGACACCCAACGCGCAAGGCGCAGGTGCCGGCAGGCTGCCTCACATAGCGCTGGGGCCGGGCGATGACTGCGCACTGACGCACAGCACGCCACAGATGGTGCAGGCCATCTCAGCCGACATGCTGGTCGCTGGGCGACATTTTTTTGAAGATACCGACCCCCAGCAACTGGGCCACAAGGCACTGGCCGTCAATCTCAGTGACCTCGCAGCCATGGGTGCCACGCCGCGCAGCTTCACACTCGCATTGGCATTACCAACCCTTGATGAACCCTGGGTCGCTGCGTTCTCAAAGGGCCTCTTGGCGCTGGCCAGCGCACATGACTGTGCCCTGATTGGTGGCGACATCACGCGCGGGCCACTGACGATCGCCATCACGGTGATCGGCGAGGTACCGCCCACGCAAGCATTGCGGCGCGACGGCGCACAGGTGGGCGACGACCTTTATGTATCGGGCACTCTGGGTGACGCGGCGTTGGCGCTGCGCTGGGCGCTACAAGACCCCCAAACCACCGCGGTACAAACCAGCACGACGGCACAGGTGCATCAAACCATTGAAAACCGCATGACCATGCCCACACCCCGTGTCGAGCTGGGTCAAGCACTCAGGGGTGTAGCCACTGCCGCGATGGATATCAGCGACGGCCTCGCGGGCGACTTACACCACCTCCTTGCGGCCAGCCAATGTGGCGCGGAAGTGGCGATCGACACCCTGCCTGTCAGCCCCACGGTCGCGACCTTACCGGTCGACCTGCGGCGTGCACTGGCATTCGCGGGGGGCGATGACTATGAGTTGCTATTTGCTGCGCCGCCTAATCAGGCCGCGCGGTTGGCACACCTGGCGGCACAAGTTGGTGTCAAAATAACCCGAATCGGTCGCATCACCGACGGCACTGCGCTGGTCCTGCGCGACGCCAAAGGGGTCGCGATCGCCAACGACTACCGCGGGTTTGACCACTTTTCTGAATGAGCACCTCAACCGCCGATACCGCTGAAGCCACACCGCAAGCGACTGCTGCCCCTCCGCTGCGGCCGACTTGGCGCTTCATGCTGGGGCATCCCGCGCATTGGATTGCCCTTGGTTTTGGCTCGGGGCTCACGCGGTTTGCGCCGGGAACGGTCGGCACCCTGTGGGCGTGGGTTGGTTTTTTGGCGTTGTATCCTTTTTTATCCGACCGCCAGTGGCTGGTGCTCATCGCCATCGGTTTCGTGGTCGGTTGTTGGGCCAGTAAGACCTGTGCGATCAATTTACGCATCGCCGATTCAGGGCATATGGTCTGGGATGAGGTGATTGCATTTTGGCTGGTGCTTTGGCTCGTGATGCCCATCGGCTTCACCGGGCAGCTGTTGGCCTTTGGCTTGTTTCGCTTCTTTGATGCGGTGAAGTTCGGGCCCACACGCTGGGCCGATCAAACCTTCAAAGGCTTCGGTTGGCGGGGCGGCTTTGGCGTCATGTTTGACGACCTGATTGCTGCCGCACTCACGCTGTTGGTGTGGGCGCTGGGTGTCCGCCTCTTACCCACCCTTTGGCCACACTGATCGCCCCACCATGAACCCATCAACGCCTTCCCTTGCAGATACGGTCCAGCAATTAGCAGCGCGGCTCATGCAACGCCAACAGCAAATGGCAACGGCAGAGAGCTGCACAGGCGGTGGCATCGCCGCGGCCTGCACGGACTTGTCGGGCTCAAGCGCTTGGTTCGAGCGCGGCTGGGTAACTTATGCCAACGCGGCAAAGACCACTGAGCTGGGGGTGCCGGATGACCTGATTCGCGCGCATGGCGCGGTGAGCGAGCCAGTTGCC
>JALQVQ010000037.1 GCA_023260315.1 Burkholderiaceae bacterium | reverse complement strand
GGTACTGACTACGTTGTTATCGGTCACTCAGAACGTCGTGACTACTTCCACGAAACTGATGAAGACATCAACAAAAAAGCTAAAGCAATCTTTGCTAATGGTATGCTTCCAATCATCTGTTGTGGTGAATCACTTGAAACTTACGAAGCTGGTAAAGCAGCAGAATTCGTAGGTGCTCAAGTTTCAGCTGCTCTTGCTGGATTGTCAGAAGAACAAGTTTCTTCACTTGTTATCGCGTACGAACCAATCTGGGCTATTGGTACTGGTAAATCAGCTAGTCAAGATGATGCACAAAAAATGTGTTTATCTTCGATACTGGTCAACACATAAACGCCGCGACTTCCAGTGAAATTGTTCTGTACCCAAGTGATGATTTGCCGAATGAATTCAGCAAGCCCCAGAGTGAAAATAACAAAATAGACTCCCGATAAACGCAAAGTAGCCCAGCCCACGATCAAGGCCAACAATGCCCCCAGAGCCGTCGCTATAACCAGCAGAAACGGGTACCAAACCGACTCAATACCCATCCCCACGACATAGGCACCCAAGCCGTAAAAAGCGGCTGTTGCCAGAGAAATATAGTGCGTTGGTCCCGAAAAAAGCGCCCACGACGTGGCGAGGACGCCGTACATCAAAATCGAAATACCAATCGTCAACCAGTAGGGTTGGTCGATCACAGGTAAGAAAGCAAGGGCCACGAAGACGATGATCGCGAGCAGCCATTGCGTGCGTCTGGTCGTGCTCATTTTTTAGTCCCGAAAAGGCCCTCTGGCTTCACCAGAAGTACCAACACGAACAAGAGATAGGCTGCAGCGAGCGTTAGGCCGGGGTCAACCCAAGTCGCGATAGCGCTTTCAGCCAAGCCAAGTAACATCGCCGCAACAATCGCGCCGCGGAGGTTGCCGACACCGCCCATGATGACAATGATGAGCGCCTTCATGGTGAACACCACGCCAACTGACGCATCAAGCGTCAGGAACGTTGACAACACCACCCCACCCGCTGCCGCAATGGCACCGCCGGTGGAAAAAGCTATCAGGCTGAGTTTTTGAACATCAATCGCAACCAGCTTTGCGCTTGCAGGACTTAAGGCCAGCGCACGCATGGCCATGCCAGTTCGCGAGCGCAGCAGCCAGAAATAGAGGACCACACAAAACAGCACGGCCACACCCGCGGCTGCGATGCGGTTGAGACCAAACGCACTGCCAAAGATAAGTACGGGCTCTGACAGGAAGGAGTAATTAAAGAACTCACCGCCAAACGCGGTTCGCATGAGACCAATCGCGATGAAGCTCATCCCGAATGTTGCCAAGATGCTATCGACCTCTAAAGCCCCACGCGACTTGGCCCGGCGGATCAGCGGTGTTAGCAGAAACTGATAAATCAACCAGTTGACTACAAACGCAAATGGCACGGCGAAGACGAAGCCCCAAATGGGCGACATCTCCTGCACCGTGAAGCTCCAAAATGCGGCGAAACCACCCACCACAATCCACTCGCCGGCTGCTAAATTCATGATTCGGGCAACGCCGTATTGCAGCGTCAGCCCAAGCGCCATCAAGCAATAGGTTGCACCGAGCAGCAACCCAATAATTAAAGTATCCATAGCGGCAATCGATACCAACCACGCAAACGCTGCAAACGCAGCGCTTGACGTGGTGGTTGATTAAAGTTGCTTACCAGCCTGTCTTAACTTGAACAGACTTCGCGCCGGTCTTGCCCGTGGAGGCAACACCAACGAACTTACCGCCTTGCCATTGCCCAACAGTCCAGAATTGGTCAATCACTTGGTTGTTGAATTTCCAGTCTCCGAGCACCGTTTTGAACGACCCAGATTTGATGTGATTGGTCACAGCAGCGCGGTCAGTACCCACCGCCTCTATTGACTGCTCAAGAACCTGCAGACTTGCGTAGGTCACGGGGCCCGCCCAGTAGTCGGCACCCACACCCGTCACCTTTTGGTGACGATCAAAATAACCGGCCAACTCTGCCGCATCCACGTTGATACCACCCGCACCGAGAACGTTCTCCGCGCTGGCCTGGAACTTACCGGCATAGGCAGGGAAGCAGGTCGCCACGGCGGTGTAGAACGCCTTTACATTCAGACCCTCAATCTTCGCGAGCTCTGTCAGGCCGAATGTGTCTGGTGGGTATGACCAGGCCACAAACGCATCCGGGGTTGCTGCCTTAGCGCCCTTCACAACGGAGGCCAAATCTTGCGCACCTAAGGGGTAAGACTTGTCATACACAATTTCCAGCCCAGCTTTCTTAAAGATCGGGCGTGCCGCCTCGGCGAGCTCGATACCAAAGGCATCTGCCACGTTCACCATGGCCACGCGCTTGCCGATCTTGCCCTCTTTCACCATTTGAGACAGGATGTCAGCCACTGACTGGGCGAATGCTGTCGTATTACCGAGCGTGAAGAAAATGCCAGGGTAGCGCTTGGCTAACTCACCGGTTTTGTCTGTAATTGCACTCACCGCGATTTGTGGGTAGCCATACTTGGCAAACACGGGGGCAGACGCCAAATTCAAGCCAGTGCCGTAAGGCGCAATGATGAAGTCAGCCTTATCGACCGTTGCCAAACGCTCGACGGCCTTGATGGTCTCACCAGGGTTTGTGCGGTCGTCATACTCGACCAATTCAATCGTGCGGCGGGTACCGTCTTTCATCTTAAGGCCACCGCGGCCGTTGACATCGGACACCCACAATTTAATGGTTTCAACTATGACAGAATACTTTCTATTTTAAGAAAGGTTCATGGATGGGGAAACTCATGTAAGCAACACATGAAAGAGTTTGAATCCAGTGAGTTTTTCAAAAACCCAACGGATAATAACCATCTACACCAGTATAATCTAGCCAATTTAAAATTGTTGAATTATTTAAACTATTTGGATTTATTACAAAAGAGGGTGTTGCCGATATTGGACCACCTGCAAAAGCTAAATC
>JALQVQ010000007.1 GCA_023260315.1 Burkholderiaceae bacterium | reverse complement strand
GCGGCGAGACGGTCATCCTCGTTCAGGATCAGAACGTGAAAATTGCCGCCGTTGCTGACTTGATTGATGCGCAGGCCCGAGCCCCAGTAACAGTGGGCGCCAGGGGATCAACGCACCACGATTTGGTTGAATTGACGGATCCATTCCCGTGAGTCGCGCGCCAACACATCGGCATCAACCGCTTTCACCGTTGGCGCAGTCCCCGCGTGCGTCATGACCGCTGCCAAAGGGGTCGCATTACTGACCGGCCACATCCACATGGTGGTTTGCAACGCAGTTTGCGCCTCGGCACCGCGCATGAAGCGCATGAACGCGACAGCCGCCTGCGTTGTCGCCGCATTCGCTGGGCCACCCTCAACCAACGCAATGCCCTCGACTTGGGCGTAAACGCCACCGTTCAGGTTCAAATTCGCTGTGGGTGACTCGGTCAAGGGTTTGTCGCTGTAAAACACCTCGGCTGCAGGGCTCGTGAGGTAGCTCACGACCATGGGACGCGTCCCACCATTGCGCGTGAAGTCCTTGTAGTAGGCGTCACTCCAACTGCTGGACACTTTGACGCCGTTGGCACGCAACGCCTTCCACCACGCCCACACACCAGCCCCCTGGCTTTGAACCGTTGCACTCAAAAATGCCAAGCCAGGGCTGCTGGTTGCGGGGTTTTGCACCACCAACAATTTGGCATAGGTCGGCTCTGCCAACTGGCTGAGCTGGGTGGGCAACGCCACTTTGTTTGCAGCAAACCACGCCTTGTCGATGTTCAAGGTTACAAATCCGTAGTCGATCGGTAGCCAATCGGTGGCGGCCGTGGCCTGCGGGTCAACCGCTTTGACCTGAGCGCTCAGGGGTAGTGCCAAAAGAGACGCTGGCAATGGCGCCAACACGCCGGCCTTGCGCGCGCGGGGCAACATGGCGTTGTCAATGCCGAAGACCACGTCGGCGATCGGGGCCTCTTTGCTCAGAATCAATTTGTTCAGCATCTCACCAGCGTCGCCGCCTTTAATGAGCGTGAGTTTGACGCCCGCATCGGCCTCAAATTTGGCGAGCAGCTCTTTGGGCATGTCAAATGAGCTGTGCGTAATGACACGCAGGGGGGTTGGGGCGTCGGCCGCCATCACAGTGACGGGTAACGCGGTTAGCGCTGCAAGCGCCAAACCAGCCAATGAACGACGTTTCATAACCGCTATCCTTTTAAGCAAATAAAAAAGCCACGCAGGTGGCGTGGCAGATAGCGGCCGTGGTGCCTTTTGGGGCAACCACCTTGCAGTCGTGTCACGCTCCCTCCGCTGGTACCAACCAGATCAGGTTCATGGGGACTCTCTCAGTGCAGCGCTTTCGCGCCGGACACCCCCGGTGATGACTGAATTTTACGCCATTTGGTCCCCCGCACAAACCCTATCCCTGTCAGCAAAATTTGACTCGCGTCGCCCTTTAGAATGAGGGGTGAACATCATTTTTTACTTGGAGACCCCTATGTTGACAATCAAGAAGTCACTCGCACTCGGTGCCATCGCACTGGGTTTGTCTTTTGGCGCCAGCGCTAAAGACTGGAAAGAAATTCGCGTCGCAATCGACCCGACATACAAACCTTTCACCTACAAAACGGATGACGGCAAACCCACCGGTTTCGACGTCGACGTTGCACAGGCGCTCTGCGATGAGTTGAAGGCCAAGTGTGTCTTCGTTGAACAGCTGTGGGACAGCATGATCCCCGGCCTCCAAGCCCGCAAGTACGACGCCATCATTTCGTCCATGTCCATCACGGCTGACCGCGAAAAAGTTGTGGCCTTCACCGGCAAGTACTACAACACCCCTTCACAAGTGGTGCTCAACAAAAACATCAAGACCGACGGCTCACCCGCCAGCCTGAAGGGCAAAAAGCTGGGCGTTCTGAAAGGCTCTACGCAAGAAAAATACGCCAAAGGCGAGTTGGCAAAGGCCGGCGTTGAGATCCTCTCGTACGACGCTCAGGATCAGGTTTACTTGGACATCAAAGCGGGTCGCTTGGACGGTACGGTGGCTGACGTGATCGAAGTTAAAGGCGGTTTCTTGGATACGGCCGATGGCAAAGACTACGTTTTCGTCGGTAAGACACTCGGCTCCTACGTGAACTACTTCGGCAAGGGTGCCGGTATCGCTGTGCGCAAACAGGACAAAGAGCTGCGGACCGCTTTGGACAACGGCATCAAGACACTGCGCAAGAACGGCCAGTGGCAAAAGATCAGCGATAAGTACTTCGCTGGCACCGATATCTGGGGCGATTAATTGAAACTTGACGGCTACATCACCAGCATCCTTGAGGGCTCACTGTTATCGATACAGGTCGCCCTTGGGGCGCTGGTTGTCGCCATCGTTCTGGGTTTGGCTGGCGCGTCAGCCAAACTGTCCCAGCATAAGCCACTGGTGTGGTTGGGTAGTGTTTACTCAACCATCATCCGTGGCATCCCCGATT
>JALQVQ010000290.1 GCA_023260315.1 Burkholderiaceae bacterium | reverse complement strand
TGATAGCGACCCGTCGCCTCGTCCATCGGGATGCCAAAGCCCTTGAACTCGTGCGCCTGGTACCCACGGCCGAATCCGGCGTCGAAGCGGCCGCCCGACAAGACATCCACCATGGCAATGCGTTCCGCGAGCTGGATCGGGTTGCGCAATTCGCGGCATCATGTCGTGACTGACGTCAACCCAGCCCCACCATGAGTAGTCAATCTGGATACCAGCGAGTGGGGGGAACTTGCGCGCAATGGCATCAGTCAGAAGTTTGAGGTGAATAGGGTCTTCAGCGTCAGCACCGGTGATTGAACTGCGGCTACCCAGCTGCAAGCGGTTGCCGTCCAAGAGACGGTAATAAAAACGCAATGTCCGTGTGTCGGTCATGAACGTCTTCGACTTGAAGTTACAGGCCGCCAACTCGGCGTCAGTCAAGGGACGGGTAACGACAGAGTTCGACAAAATTGGCAGGATTTTGTTCTTCGTGACCTTGTGCATTTTTTGCCAAGTGTAGCCACCTGTGCAAAACACCACACGCTTCGCGCGGACCACACCGCCAGGCGTTTGTATGTGGTGAATACCGTTGACGGTCGTCAAACCTTGAACCGGACTTGCAGGGTGTACTTTCACACCCATGGCGCGCGCTTTGCGCATGATGCCGAACGTGAGCTTGAGCGGGTGAACGCCGACACCCTCCTCTTCCAGCATGGCACCGAAATGCTCGCGCTCATCGCAGTAACGCTCACGCACTTCTTCCGCACTCAAAATTTTTGTTTGATAGCCGAAGTAATCGTTACGCACCTGTGCCATGTTGCGCAGGTATGCCATCTTCGCTGGCTTGTGGGCCATGTACAGATGACCGCCGTCAAAGGCTTCACACTCGATGTCTTTGGTGAGTTGCTTGAAGTTGTCAAAACCACGCCTGATTTCGGTGTCCAGGCGCTTCGCCGTATCCATTCCCCAACGCTCGATCCACTGCGAACGCGACAAACGACCGCTGGCATTTTGACCTTGTCCACCGCTGCGGCTTGAGCACCCCCAAGCGGTTTGGTTCGCCTCCAGAACCACCGCCTTGATGCCGTGGTCTTCGGCCAGGTACATGGCTGTGGACATCCCTGTCGAACCACCACCCACAACAACGACATCCACATCGCAGTCACCCGTAATCGGGCCATCGTCTTCAGGGGGCGCACCCGCCGATGCCACCCAATACGACGGTGCGTAGTCAAGACCGCGGCCGGGGCTTTTCGCCACCAACGGGTCATACGTTGAGTCGTAAGGCTGCAAGACTGTGTTGCGACCGCTCATAGCATTCATAACTATCTCCAAGATGGAACGAATTGTTTGTTTGGGGTGGGTTAAGGATAGTGGGCACCACCCAACCTTGGTTAGCGCCAGATTCGACCAATCCATGGAACCAAGAACCTTGGACAGACTCGGGTTAACCCTTTGACTTGGATCTAACGATTCGCAAGCGTTGGATCTACAAACGTGCAAGCAACCAACCAAATAATGCGCCACCAACCGATCAACACAACTGAACCTCATCCAACACATGACTGCACCCATCACCGCTGAAACACTCGCCGACTTTGCGCAAGCCTGGAACGACCATGACATTGAAAAGCTCATGAGCCACATGCACGCTGATTGCAAGTTTCATGCAGTGGCTGGTCCTGATTTGATGGGGCGCACGTTCTCTGGCTTGGCGGAGGTGCGCGAGGGCTTCAAGGCGGCTTGGCAAAATTTCCCCGATGCCGCGTGGCTTAACGGCGACCACTTTGTTGTGGGCGATCGTGGCGTGTCCGAATCCACCTTCTGCGGCACAAAAGCGGACGGGTCACGCATTGAGGCCCGAATGGTCGACGTGTTCACTTTTAAAGACGGCAAGATTCTCATTAAGAACGCTTACCGCAAAGACCGACCCGCACTGGCCGGTTAACAACGGAATTGGAATTCGGTGGTTAACGTGCTCACACCAAACCACTGTTTCAATGCATAAACAGAGCGACTACCAAATCGCCACAATTTTTTTCAACAACCAGGAGTCAATCATGATCATCAAGAAGACCATCACGCACACATTGCTGGCAGCATCGCTGGCAATGACTGGCGCTAGCGCATTCGCGACCAACTTCAAAGTCGCCATCGGCGACGCAGAAGGCAGCGCACAGTGGGCCATGGCCACCAAGTTCAAAGAGGCTTTCGAGGCCAAAACAGGCGGCAAGCACAAAGCTGATCTGTTCCCCAACGAGCAGTTGGGCGGCGAAGAAACCACGGTCAACAGCGCCAGCATGGGCACACTTGACTTCTCGGTTTTGGCGGTTAACAACATCACCCCCTTCTCACCCACCGTCGGTATCCTGACATTGCCCTACGTGATTCAAAGCGCCGCTGAAGCCAAGACATTGGTAACAGGCGAAGTGGGTAAAGAGCTGACCGAAAACACCATCCGCGATGCGGGCGTTCGCATTGTCGGCTGGACCTTCACTGGCTTCCGTGTTTTGACCAACTCAAAGAAGCCCGTCAAAACTTTGGCTGATCTGAAGGGTTTGAAGATCCGCGTTCCTAAGAACGAGATCATGATTGCCTCTTACCAGGCATGGGGCATCAACCCAACCCCAATGGCTTGGGGCGAGACGTTCACAGCGCTTCAGCAACGCGTGGTTGACGGACAAGACAACCCCTACATCACCGTGAGCTCAATGAAGTTCAACGAAGTTCAAAAGTACGTCACCAACATCCGTTACGTGTTCTCTTTAGAGCCGATCATCGTCGGCGAAGCCATGTTCAAGAAGCAACCTGCTGATGTTCAGAAGGCCATCTTGGACGCAGGCAAGGAAGCAACTGCCTACAGCTACGACTACTTGCTGAAGACAGAAGACCGTATCCGCAAGGAATTGGTTGCCAAGGGCATGGAAATCTCTGATCCCGCTGACGGCGAGAAAGAGTGGATCGCTAAAGCAACAACGGCTGTGTGGCCTAAGTTCTACAAGAGCATTGGCGGCAAAGAAAAATTGGATCGCGTCGCGAAGGTCTTGGGTCGTTAAACATACCCAGTCAGTGTCCATCTAATGGACACTGATTTTTGTATGATCCATCGGCGAGCGTGCAATGCACGCTCGTTCTTCAGGAGCCTTCATGTCAGTTAAGAGTAAAACGCTCGCCCTCATCGACAACGCCGAAACCCTCTTCTGTGAGGTCCTTCTAGCGGTATTTGTTGTCTTGTTATTTGCTCAAATTTTGGCCCGGCAGTTATTTGGCTACTCCATTGCATGGAGTGAAGAGCTGTCAACCTACATGTTCGTCTGGTTCGCCTACTTAGGCGCTGTGGTTGCTGCGAAGAAATCAGCACACAACCGGGTGACATTCCACTTCGCATACCTCCCCAAGATTGTCGGCAAGTCGCTGCTCACGTTCGCTGACTTGCTGTGGGTCGGGTTCAATGTTTACTTCGTCTATCTCAGTTACGACTTCGTGTTCAACCGAATGAACCTTTTTTGGAAGTCGCAGACGCTGGGTGTTCCCATGAAGTACATCTACATGATCCTCCCGATCGCCTTCACTTTGATGTCACTCCGAATTCTGTGGAATTTGTACGTCAGTGTTTTCCGAGGTGAGGAGTTACTGGATCCTGAAACAGCAGCCATTCAGAAAATTAGAAAAGAAAACGAACAAGCCAAGGCTTGACGCTGCTTAGGAGCATTTATTATGGATTTGTACGTTGCAGAATTGCTGTTTGGCGGTTTCGCCTTGCTGCTGTTGATCGGCGCCCCCATTACCGTTGCGCTGGGCGGCGCGGGCATGATGGCCTACATTGCGCTGGACAAAGACCCCATCGCACTGGTTCAAATCGCATTCAATTCGGTCGGCAGTTTCCCGCTGATGGCATTGCCCGCGTTTGTTCTGGCTGGTGCGCTGATGGAAGCGGCGGGTATCTCAAAGCGCCTCGTGGACATTGCGGAGACACTCGCTGGCCCGATCACGGGTGGTTTGGGTGCCGCGACGGTCATTGCCTGTCTGTTCTTCGGTGCAATTTCGGGCTCGGGCCCGGCAACCACCGCTGCGGTGGGCATGCTGATGATTCCCGCCATGACACGTCGCAACTATGACCGTCCTTACGCGTCAGCAGTGACCGCCGCATCCGGTGGCTTGGGCATCATTATTCCACCCTCAATCCCGATGGTGATTTTTGGCATCGCCGCGTTGGGCATGCAGCCGCCCCCCGAGGCTGTTGAAAAATTTGGCTCATTCGCCTCAATGTCGATCCCTAAATTATTCATCGCTGGCGTCGTTCCAGGCACCGTGATGGCTGGCAGTTTGTTGCTGATGAATTACTTCATCTCCAAGAAAAACGGCTACAAAGGGCTGACTGAATCTTGGTCGTTTGGCGATATCCGAAAAGCCCTGCGACGCGGCGTGTGGGCTGCCATGGCGCCGTTGATTATCTTGGGTGGCATCTACACCGGCATGTTCACACCGACTGAGTCAGCGATTGTGGCCATTTTCTATACCTTATTCGTGGGGATATTTATCCACCGCGAACTCAAGCTGCCACGCCTGTCGGAGTCATTGCGAACCACCACCTGGATCACAGGCCGCGTGTTGTTGATTCTTTTCACAGCGACCGCCTTTGGTCGTCTGTTGGTGGAGCAACGCATTCCCGCACAAATCGCCGACTCCATGTTGACGCTAACCGACAACATTTATTTGATCTGGACTTTGGTGATTGTTTTCTTGCTGTTTGTCGGTATGTTCATGGAGACGCTGGCAGCGATTCTGATTCTGGTGCCCGTGCTGTTACCCGTGATGTACGCGGTCGGCGCTGACCCAACGCATGTGGGTATTGTGGTCATCTGTACCTTGTCGATTGGCTTTATGACGCCGCCACTTGGGGAGAACCTGTTTGTGGCCTCAGGTATTGGCGGCGAGACGGTGGAGCGGATCACCGTGCGCATCCTGCCCTTTGTATTGGTCACGACAATCGCCGTGTTCACCATCGCGTTCTTCCCCAAGATCTCCCTTTGGTTGCCTGGGCTGATGGGCTATTAAGACGCGTTTCACACCAACAAAAAGGCCATTTGACGTCAGTCAGATGGCCTTTTTTGCATATCCCCTAGCGCCTGTGCGAACTGTGCCACACCGGCATCAATGACCGATGCACTGATGGACTGAAAACCCAGACGCACGAAGTGCCCGTTACCAGCAGATTGATTGAAGAACACATCACCCGGCTCAATCAAAACCCCGCGTGACTTGGCGTGCTCAGCCAGCGCCAGGGCAGAAACGCCATCGGGCAGTTTCACCCAACACGAGCCACCACCCGTCATGGGCGTCACCCGACACTGCGGTGCATAACGGGCCAATGCATCCATGATGAGCGCACTGCGCTCTTTCTGTGCATCGCCCAAACGTTTCAACTGGGCATCGTTGTGCCCGAGTGAGATAAACAGTGACAGACTGCGCTGGATGAAGGTGGACGGGTGGCGGATCATGAGACGCCGCAGGGCGCGTAACTCGGCAATCAACTCTTTGGCCGCAACGATATAGCCAATGCGCAATCCTGGCGCCATGCTTTTTGACAAACTGCCGACGTAAATGACGCGGTTATGTTGATCCAAACTCTTTAGTGCAGGAATCGGGTGACCTTCAAAGTTATTTTCGCTCTCGAAGTCATCCTCGATGATCACAACATTGGACTCGTTGGCCAGTTGAAGCAGCTGCTCGCGACGGCTCAACGGCATGGTGACCCCCGTTGGGCACTGGTGACTCGGCGTCGTGTAGATGTAATCGAAATTCCGCAGGTGATCGCCCACCACCAGGCCGTACTGGTCGATGGGTGCCGGGGTCAGGCTATCGGTCCGGTTGCTGAAAATATTTCGGGCGTCGGGGTACCCGGGATCCTCAATCGCCACGCGGGTCCCCGAGCTCATCAACAGATCGGCCACCATGTAGAGCGCATGTTGGGCGCCCACGGTGACGATTAATTCATCTGGGGTTGCCCACACGCCACGACGCGGCAATACACGGGTGCAAATTTGATGCACCAGTGACTCGTCATCGCGGCTAATTTGATCCGGCGCCCATGCACGAATATCGAGAACACTCAGCGCCTTGAGACAGCACTCACGCCACGCTGAGGTCGGAAACAAGGACTCGTCAAACTGACCGTATAAAAATGGATAAGGATAGGTTTGCCAATTGCTTGGCTTAGAGATGCTGCGTTGGGCACTTGGCCGCTGACAGAAGCGGGATGTCCAATCGACGTCGACTGCAGGTTGCGCAACGCCGATTGGGACAGGCACGGGCATCTTTTTGACCCGTTCACCCAGAATCGTCGGGCTGACAAAGTGCCCTTTGCGCTCTTTTGATACCAGATAGCCTTCATCAGCAAGCTGCTGATAAGCCAGCACAACGGTGATCCGTCCGACCCCCAGATGCTCAGCCAACACGCGACTTGAGGGCACCGCTTGATCAGGCTCCAAATGCCGGTCAAGGATTGCACTGACGAGCATCTCCCTGATTTGCCCTTGCAGCGATAGATTTTCTCGGGCAGTGCGAAGCATCAACTGCTTCCACATGGCACCTTGCAGTGTTTTTGCCATAACGCGGGTTCAATCACAGGTACCCAGAGGGACCTTCACGCGCATATTGTGACCTGAAAATGCCCTGATATAACAACCCAATGGATCAAGTGAACTGGGGGGCCAACGACGTACCGATCTCGATGACAGCGGCGAGCAGCAGGTCTAGGTCACTGAATTGCGTCCGGTGGTTTGTGATGTTCACCCGGATAGCCGTCTGTCCCTTGAGGAGCGTGGTTGACGGTGCCGCAATGCCGCGCAACTGCAGCTGCACAACGATTTCATCGTTCAGGGCGTTCAGCTGAGTTGGCTCACAACCGGCCGCGACGAAGCGAAAGCAGCAAATATTCATCGCCACAGGCGCCAGGAGTTCAGTTTCTGGGGCTGCCGAGACCTTTGCGGCCAAATAGGCGGCCTGCTCACAATTGCGCGTCACCATCGCACCCAACTTATCCAAGCCGTGCTCATTGAGTTGGGTCCAAATCTTTAATGACCGGAACCCGCGTGACAACTCAGGACCATATTCAACGGGCCAAGGATTGCCGGCGGCCAAGCCCCGCTCAGCCCCCTTGAGGTAGTCGGGCCGCTCTGAAAAGGCTTTTCGGTGTGCCACCTCAGATCGTATGAGGACGAATCCGGCGTCGTAGTTCACATGTAACCATTTGTGAAAGTCGAACGCCAACGAGTCCGCTCGTTTCATGCCGCTCAAACGGGGCTTGATCGCAGGGTTCAACACCCCCAATGCACCAAAGGCGCCATCGACGTGAAACCACAATTGGTTCTCAGCTGCGATATCGGCAATCGTTTCGAGGTCGTCAATCGCGCCCACGTTCACTGCCCCTGCGGTACCGACGATGACAAAAGGCGTCAGGCCGGCGGCCTTATCGGCTGAGATGGCTGCGCGCAAGGCCGCGGTATCGAGTTCGAAGGCATCATTCACTGGTACCTTGCGTAAGGCATCCGCGCCAAGGCCCAAGATATCAAATGCGCGAGCAACGCAAGAGTGCGTCTGCGTGGATGTGTAGCCAACCAACTTTTCTCCGCCCAGCCCCGCTGTTCGGCTCTTGAAATCAAGGGCTTGGTCACGTGCTGTTTTAAGCGCAATGATTGTGGCGATAGAGGTCCCTGAAACAACCAGGCCGCTTGCCGTCTCGGGAAACTCAAAAATCTGACGGCACCATGCGTTGACCTGCTTTTCAACGTACATTGCACCGTGGTCACGGCCCCCTAAGTTGGCATTGATTGCGGCCGCAGCGATGTCGGCAATCAGATTACCTGGCGTGCCACTGCCGTGCACCCAGCCGAAAAAACGCGGGTGCGTGTTGCCGACGCCGTAGGGCAACAAGCCGGTCAGCTTGGCCAGTGTGGCATCACCCCCTTGCCCGCGCATTGGCAATGGCTCGGTGAAAGCCGCCTTCAGAGAGGCTGGTGGCTCATGCCAAACGCGCCCCTCCGTGGTGCTTGCCATTTTGTCGATTGCAGCATCAACCATCGCATGGGCGCGTGCCCGAAAGGCGACCCAATCGGTGGGATCAAGGGTCTCGTGTTGCTCGCTGTGGGGGGGAACCGGAGAGGTCATTTTGAACTTTCAGTCATGGCCACGCGAACGATTTGGCCGATCGTTTCGCAATCTGCATCCGTCATGGAAAGTGCGATTCTCATGTCGCAAAGACCTTGCATCAACTTCAACGAGCGTGGCAGGGCCTGCGCCTCTCGCATGTAATGCCAGTGCGTGTAATTGCTGGTGAAGCCCTGTGGCTCGTCACGACCAAACCACTTGATGTGCAGGCCACGGCTGTCGCAAGCCGCCAGAAATTTGAGTATCGCGGGTGTCTCGAGCGACAGTGTGAACTGAATCGAACTCGCCACATAGGACTCACGCGGATCACGCGGTGGCACCATGAGATTGGGAATGCCTGACAGCACATGCGCCAATTTGCCGTACAAGCTGTTCCATACCTGCGTGCGACGCGGCATATCGGCCAATTGCGGCCTTAGCATCGCAGCCGCCTGATTCGACATGCGCATGCTGAAGTTTGGCGTCTTGTAGCGCCAACGCTCAAAAACAGCTGGCGACGGCGCACTGCCGTGCTGGCTGTAGAGCATATAACTGCCCGAGAACAAAATGGCTTGTGCGCAAACATCCTCGTCATCGGTCACCAGCAAGCCACCCTCGCCAGAATTGATGTGCTTATAGGTTTGCGTGCTGAAACAACCAATCTTCCCCCATGTGCCCGTGAATCGGCCATCCCACGATGCGCCCATTGTGTGCGCACAGTCCTCTACAACCGACACACCGTGCGCATCGCAGATGTCACGGACAGCCTGCATATCCGTGATGTGGCCGCGCATGTGAGAGATCAGAAAAACCTTGGCGCCGCTGGTCGCCACCTTTATTTTGAGATCATCCAAATCGGTCGTGTAGTTCGCCGTCGTCTCAACCAAAACAGGCTCTGCGCCCGCGTGCGCAATGGCACCGGGTACCGGCGCGAGTGTGAAGGTACTGGTCAACACACGGTCGCCAGGCTGAACACCCAGCGTTTTGAGCGCCACAAACATGGTCGCCCCGCATGAGCTCATGGCGACACAATATTTCGTCCCCACGTAGGCTGCGTATTCCTGCTCAAGCAAGGATGGCTCAGGTTCACCGCCACCGGTTTCCCCGTAGCGATGCAGGCGACCGTTTTTCATGAGCGCCACAACGCGATCCATACCCGCTTGGGGAATGGGTTCGGGCTGGCTCAGGTCTTTGCCAAACCACAGGCCATCAGGTGACGTTTGCGGTGCGTTCATGGTGTCATTCCTCTGTTTAATGGTGCGCGTTACCGCCGAGAGTTCCTAACTCAAATGCCTCGTCGGGATAGTACTTCTTCAAACGAATGTCGCCCGTGCGTGCGTGGCCTTCCATGCCCTCTAAGCGTGAAATACGCGCTGCGACCTGTCCCACTTCGCGTGAGGCTGACCGATCCAACCGCTGCCATGTCACTGTCTTGATGAACTTACCAACTGATAACCCCCCCGAATAGCGGGAGGCGCCTTTTGTCGGCAAGATGTGGTTGGGCCCGCTGCACTTATCACCATATGCAACCGTTGTCTCTTCGCCTAAAAACAGTGAGCCGTAGTTGCGCAGGTTGTCCAACCACCAATCGAGGTCCGTGGCCATAACTTGCAGGTGCTCACAGGCGTAGGCATCGCTGACCTGCACGGCCTCTTCGCGACTGTCGCAGACGACCACCTCAGCGTAATCACGCCAAGCGCTGGTCGCGGCGGCACGCGCCAGATCGGGTAGGGCCTCGATAAGCGCAGGGACGCGGGCGATGACTGCTTCACCCAACGCGCGTGACGTGGTGATGAGCCATACCGGCGAGTCAGGGCCGTGCTCGGCCTGTCCAACCAAGTCTGCCGCGACCACGTCTGGATCGGCTGATTCATCGGCGATGATGGCTGACTCTGTCGGACCCGCAATCACATCGATACCGACGCGCCCAAACAACGTGCGCTTCGCTTCAGCAACAAAACGGTTACCCGGGCCAACGATCACGTCCGCGCTGTTACCGGTAAATAAGCCAAAGGCCAGGGCGGCGACAGCCTGCACACCGCCCAGTGCCAATACGTGATCGGCACCACACAGTTTCATGGCGTAAAGGATCGCCGGATTAACCCCGTGCTCTTTGTGCGCAGGCGACGTGGCAACCACGTTTGGCACACCGGCGATTTTTGCAGTTCCAACGCTCATGATTGCGCTCGCGGCGTGCGCGTAACGACCCCCAGGCACATAGCAGCCCGCTGTCGAGACAGGAATCAATTTCTGACCGGCAATCAACCCAGGGCGCAACTCGCTTTGGAACTCATGCAATGAATCACGCTGTAACTGCGCAAAGCCGCACACGCGGTCACGGGCATAGCGGATGTCTTGCTTCACACCGTCACTGAGTGCCTTCTCAGCTTTGGCAAAAGCATCGTCTCCCAAAACGATGTCACCGTGCCAGCCGTCAAAGTCACGTGCATAGCGCCGAACGGCTTCTTCTCCCCCTGCTTGAATCTCGGCCA
>JALQVQ010000243.1 GCA_023260315.1 Burkholderiaceae bacterium | reverse complement strand
GAAAATGGGGCCGAGGCTGCCGTTTTTCGCTTCGTGCCGCCGTCGGGTGCCGATATCATTCGCCCATGAGCGGCTCAACTGCAAGCGCGACTCGCGCCGGTAGTCATGTACCGCTGGCGCAGCGGCTGCGTCCCAAAGCATTGATTGATGTCATTGGCCAAGACCATCTGTTGGGTGACGGATTGCCCTTGCGACTGGCTTTTGAAAGTGGTCAACCCCACAGTTGCATTTTGTGGGGCCCACCGGGTGTGGGGAAGACAACGATTGCCAGTTTAATGGCGCAGGCCTTTGATGCGCAATTCATCACAATCAGCGCCGTATTGGGTGGTGTCAAGGAGATACGTGAGGCTGTCGAGAGAGCGCAACAAGCGCTTAACGATCTGGTCCCACGTGCAACCCTCGTTTTTGTCGATGAGGTTCACCGCTTCAACAAGAGTCAGCAGGACGCATTTTTGCCACATGTCGAGTCCGGCTTGTTCACCTTTATCGGTGCGACGACCGAGAACCCGTCATTTGAGGTCAACAGTGCTTTGTTATCTCGAGCCGCCGTCTACGTGCTTCGAGGGCTCTCGGATGATGCTTTGCACGTGCTTTTAGCCAGGGCTTGTCTTGAACCCGACATGCCTCAATTCGATGCCGATGCGGCTGATCGGTTGGTTCGTTATGCGGATGGTGATGCACGCCGCCTTTTAAATACGCTCGAAATCATTTGCGTTAGCGCGCTTCAGCAAAAGGTTCGGACGGTATCAGACGATTGGCTGTTGCGCTCGCTGGGTGAGACCTTGCGCCGTAGCGACAAAGGGGGCGATGTCTTTTATGACACCATCAGCGCCCTGCATAAATCGGTCCGTGGCTCTGACCCAGACGCCGCGTTGTATTGGTTGGTTCGTTTGCTTGATGGCGGGGCAGACCCGCGGTATGTGGCTCGGCGTCTCATCCGCATGGCCAATGAAGACATCGGGCTGGCTGATCCCCGGGCACTGCGAACGGCTTTGGATGCCAGTGAAGTCTATGAGCGGCTTGGCTCCCCCGAGGGCGAGCTCGCATTGGCGCAGTGCGCCATCTACCTCGCGATGGCCCCCAAATCGAATGCCGCTTATCTGGCCTACAAATCAGCGGTATCGCTGGTGAAGCGCGACGGTTCCCGTCCGGTGCCCAACCATTTGCGCAATGCGCCGACGGCTCTCATGAAGGAAATGGCGCACGGGATGGGCTATCGGTACGCTCACGATGAGCCGGGGGCCTTTGCAGCTGGCGAAACTTACCTGCCTGAGGGACTGACGTCTGAACGTTTTTATGAGCCCGTGGACCGTGGCTTGGAGATCAAAATTGGTGCCCGTCTCGCGGAGTTGCGGGCGCTAAATGCCGGTGCCACACCCCCAAACAAAGTCGCCCGTTGAATCCAGCGGCCATCGGCCTCTCTAGGGTTTACCCGATCAGTGGGTTACCACATTCAACCTAATTTGTAAGTGTAGGTTGGCTACAATCCCGGGTTCGCCGCGCGGTCCTCGCGCGCAGGACCCCAGATCGCTGCCCCTTATCGGTGGCCCAATGGAGCAATTCTTTTATGGATATTTTTCTGCAACAGATCAT
>JALQVQ010000230.1 GCA_023260315.1 Burkholderiaceae bacterium | reverse complement strand
TCACCCTTCTCGTTCTTAATTGTCTTGCCAGTAGGATTTTGGCATGTTGAATTTAGTTTCAACATTTTTGAATCTGAGGTTGAGCGAATCATATAAAACAATTCTTCAAATTCTGAAGGATGGAGAGTCTCGATATTAATGCCTTCAACAGCGGACTTGTAGGCGAGGAATTGCTCCTCCTCGTCGGGCAGCTGGGATTGCCCCTTCGCTGTACGACCCATGAACAAAAATTCACTGCGGAACAGCCCGACGCCGACAGCGCCCGCCTCAATCGCGGCATCGGTATCGGCAGGTTGCTCGATGTTGGCCATCAGCTGCACGGCCTCGCCATCAAGCGTGACCGCAGGTGTATGGCGCAAACGCGTTAGGCGCTCGCGCTCCAGCGTGCCCTCACGCTGCTTGAAAACATATTCTTCAATCAGGGCTGACGATGGGTCAACCAAAATTACACCTGCGTCACCGTCAATGATGACCCAGTCATCTTGCTTGACCAATTGGCTGGCGCTGCGTGCGCCGACGACCGCCGGAATGTCCAAGCCGCGCGCCACGATCGCTGTGTGCGATGTCTTGCCGCCCACATCCGTTACAAAGCCTGCAAAAACACTTTGTTTAAACTGCAACAAGTCCGAAGGCGAGAGATCGCGCGCCACCAAAATCAAGGGCGCGGCTTCATCAGGGCCCAATGCTTTTTCAAGAGCGGGAGGCAGATCGCCACGATCATGGCTGCGACCGATCGTCGCCTTGGGTACGCGCTCGAAAACCGATACGCCCTCACCACCCAACACAACCAACATGCGCTCAATGACTTGCTCGAGGTCCGCTTTGCGTTCACGCAAATACGGATCCTCCATTTCATCAAATTGACGGCCCAGCACCTCGAGTTGCGCCGTTAAGGCCCACTCTGCGTTGTAATGGCGCTCCACAATCCAGTCACTCACACCTTTGGCCAGCGTCTGATCTTGCAGAAGCATCAGGTGGACATCGAGTAAGGCGGTTAATTCCGCTGGCGCATCGCTCGCGGGTAAGTCGGTCAAACTGCGCTGGACCAGCTCAATTTCAGTCACCACCGCATCCCGTGCGTTGGCCATGCGACGCAGCTCTTTACCGATGTCCTCAGGCTCAATGAAATAGTGCGCCACGTCCATCCGACTGGACGCCATCACCACGGCGCGACCGATCACAACACCACGCGATACCGCCTGGCCATGGACTGAAAAGCTCACTCGCCCTCTCCAAATTTGTCATTGATCAGGGCCAATAACCCATCCATGGCTTCACGTTCGTCGACGCCGTCCGTCTCAATCTCGACCGTTGCGCCCATCCCAGCGGCCAACATCATCACACCCATGATGCTTTTTGCGTTGATACGCCGCTCATTGCGAGTCATCCAGACATCACACGTAAAGCCACCTGCCAACTTCGTCAGCTTGGCGGAGGCGCGCGCATGCAGGCCTAACTTGTTGCTAATGGTGATTGTTTCTTGGATCATTTGATCGTTTCGCCTGGTTTTGGGGCGCCGTCAGATTCACTTCGACGATACCCAGTGTGCCACCGGCAGTGGCTTTTGTGACAACGCTTTCGAGTGACTCATGCCGGTAGTGAACCGCACGCAAAAGCATCGGTAAATTGACGCCAGCGAGCACTTGGCAGCGACCATCGTCAACCAAACGACCCGCCGTATTAGCGGGGGTCGCGCCGAAAATATCCGTCAACACCAGGAGTTCGGACGCGTCATGCGTCATCAGTTTTGCGGCGGCAAATATTTCTTCTGGTGACTGATGCGCCTCGACGTCGAGCGCGAGTATTTGGTCGGCATCTTGGGGCAATATGTGGCGAACGCAGCTTTGCAAAGCGGTTGCGAGCGGTGTGTGGGCGATTACCAGAATGGTCGTCATAGCGTCACATTATCCACGGCTCAGTTTGGTTTTTGCCATGTAAATCCGTCCCAAAATTGGTTGGCAGCAGGGCTCGCCGGTCTTGTCCCGTACACGGCCATCTGCACCAAAATCTGGCCTTGACGCAGATACCCCCATTCCGCATCAACGCGCTCACCGGACTGCCGCTGACCGGTTGCCGTCCAACGCCCTGCGGCATCGCTCGCTTTCACCGACCATGACCGAGTTGACGTATCAGGTACCGTCGCGCGGATGGACGCGGCTGCCGCTTGACGCCAACTGGCAAGCGCCTCTTCGGCGCTGGCATCCGGGGGCAATACGATCCATGAGACAGCGAAGGTGAAGCCGTCCGTATCGCAGGCCCGTACCTCTAACTTGACGGCGGGTTGTGCCAGTGGCACATCACGTGAAGACCGTTCAGGCTTACAGGGCATGAGCGCGCTCGCCGGTACGTTCTCAAAGGATAATTGCCGCCAGTTGTAGGTGGGGCTGCAAGCCGTGATGCCCGTCGCAACCACAAGGGCGACAGAAAATCGGACAATGGCGTTATGAAACACAGTCAAAAAAACTCCTTAGCTCTGAGCGGCGTTCGCGTTTTAGACCTGTCACGCGTTTTGGCGGGACCTTGGTGCACGCAAACGCTGGGCGACTTGGGTGCTGACATTATCAAGGTAGAACGCCCAGGCAGTGGCGACGACACCCGCGGCTGGGGCCCCCCTTTTTTGGCGGGGCGTGATGGCGTCGATACCGATCAGGCCGCCTATTACCTGGGCGCAAACCGCAACAAGCGCAGCCTGGCCTGCGACATTTCAACACCTGAGGGACAGGCTTTAATCAAACGGTTGGTCGCCAAGTGTCACGTTTTTGTCGAGAACTTCAAGGTAGGCGATATGGCCCGCTACGGGCTTGACTACGACCAATTGCGAGCCATCAACCCGGCGCTGATTTACTGCTCGATCACCGGTTTTGGGCAGACCGGCCCGTATCGCGACCGGGCGGGTTACGACTATGCTGTGCAAGGCATGGGCGGCCTGATGAGCGTGACTGGCGAACGGGATGATTTACCCGGCGGCGGCCCACAAAAAGTGGGCGTTGCGGTAACGGACCTGTTCACGGGCATGTACGCGACGGTGGGTATTTTGGCGGCATTGCGACACGCTGAAGCGACCGGTGAGGGTCAACACATCGACATGGCGTTGCTTGACACGCAAGTCGCCATGCTTGCCAATCTCGGCGCCAACTACCTCGTGCGCGGTCGGGCGGAGGGCAAGGTTCCCGGACGCGCGGGGAAT
>JALQVQ010000188.1 GCA_023260315.1 Burkholderiaceae bacterium | reverse complement strand
AACCGTTGAGCTTTTCGCTCAACAACTCTTTGCCTCCCAGTGCCCGGTTGCGTCGGCGGAGTCGGAGTAGTCCCCCCCCCCCCCAATAGGGGCGAACCCATGCCCGGATCTTGGCCCGCCCAGTCGCCGATGGCCATGTCAGCATCGCCGCGCTCGATCATGGCACGGGGGTCGCGCGTGGTCAGTGGCAGTACCCGCATGCTGATGTTGGGTGCTGCTTGGTTCAGGCGGTCAACGAGTGCGGGCATCAGCTTTGCCGCCGTGGCATCCGACATGGCGAGGATGAACGTGTCCTGTGCGGTTAAGGGCTCAAACATACCCGGCGCCACTGATTCGCGCAGTTGCGCAAGGGCCGTGCGCACGGTTGGCCACAATGCCAAAGCCTTTGCCGTGGGCTCCACGCCGTAGCCGTTTCGGCGCACCAGATCGTCTTGTAGGGCCTCGCGCAAACGTCGCAGCGCGTTGCTCACAGCCGGTTGCGTCATGGCGAGATTGTCCGCTGCGCGTGTCAGGTTGCGCTCGGCCATCACCTCATCAAAGACGCGCAGCAGGTTCAGGTCGAGTTGGCGAAAGTTGACGGGCTTCATGCTCAAACTATATCGTTTATGAATGGTATCCATCATAAAGATAAATTAGAGGAATCTCAGGGTTTACCCTATAGTTCACCCATCGCGTTAAAAAACGCCCTTTTTTGGAGTCTCCTCATGAATGCAACCGCCGTAACCCTCGTCAACACCAACGCAGCCCCCGACGCAGGTGCTGTTGTCGCCGCCATCCGTAAAACAGCCAGCGCCACGTGGTCATGGCTCGTTGCCGCAGCTGATGCTTACGCCGCACGCGCCGCTGCGCGCCGCGCTGACGAGCGCTTTATGGCTGCTGCCATCGCTGACCCCCGCATCATGGCTGAATTGAATGCGGCCCGCTGCCGTGCAGAGCAGGGTGACTTTGATGCCGCGTTGGCCCCATTTGGCATGGAAGCGCCAGCGGTCCCCCAGAAGCGCCCCTTCAAGGTCCGCATGAGCGCGCCAATGGCCGCGATCACAAACAACAACGGCCGCCGCGTCAACCTGTATTACATCTAATACCGTAACGGCAGCGGCCTGAGCCCTCGGGTTTAGGCCGCTAAGCGGGCCTCCCACTCAGCCCGCGTTTTCAGCAGTTCTTCGGGCAGATTGTGTGCCAGTTGGTCAAACAGTGACCGGTGCAAGTCGAGTTCAGCACGCCAAGCGGCAGCGTCAATGTGGGTGACGGCATCAAATGCTTGCGCATTGAAATCCAGACCCTCCCAAACCAAATCTTGATACGCGGGCGTGACACCAGCGATGTGCTCCACACCGCCCTCTTTGCCCTCAACGCGGTCGATCATCCACTTGAGTGCGCGCATGTTTTCGCCAAAGCCAGGCCAAATGAACTTGCCATCAGCGCCCTTACGGAACCAGTTGGTGGTGAAAATCTTGGGTAGCTTGGCGCCAGTTTTCGCTAAACGCTCACCCATATCCAGCCAATGTTGGAAGTAATCGCTCATGTTGTAGCCGGCAAACGGCAGCATCGCGAACGGGTCCCGACGCACAACGCCTTGCGCGCCAAACGCGGCCGCAGTGGTCTCTGAGCCCATGGTGGCTGCCATGTATACGCCCTCGGTCCAGTTGCGCGCTTCGGTGATTAATGGCACCGTATCTGATCGGCGACCACCAAAAATAAACGCATCAATCGCGACCCCTGCTGGGTCATCCCATGCCTCGTCAAGCGCCGGGTTATTGGTTGCGGCCACAGTGAAACGTGCGTTAGGGTGTGCGGCTTTGGCGCCGGTTTCCTTTGCGATGGCGGGTGACCAGTCTTTACCTTGCCAGTCAATCGCATGTGCAGGTGCCTCGCCCATGCCTTCCCACCACACATCGCCGTCATCGGTGAGTGCGACGTTGGTGAAGATGGCGTCACGCGCCAAGCTGCGCATGCAGTTGGGGTTGGTGTCCATGTTG
>JALQVQ010000138.1 GCA_023260315.1 Burkholderiaceae bacterium | reverse complement strand
TGGACATCTGATCAACGCACAACAGACAAAGGCAATTTTGGGCGCAATGCCAAGCATGGCGGAAGGTGGGGGATCGCCCGCCGTCTGGTCGATCAAAGCGACACTCGCCAAGCGATCCGGTGACGACACTGCCGCACGCGCAGCCCATATTCAGGCCGCAACGGGCTATCAAAAAGCCGGCAACGACGTTGCTTACTTGATCCAACGTTCACAAGCCAACTTGTTGACCAGCGAAGAGACTGACGTGGGGCCTGCTAACGACACGACACCGCTTCAGGCCATCGAGAGTCGAGATATGCGACTGACACGTCGGGGCGCGTTTCTGCAGGAAAGCCAGCAGGCGGTCCCCTATTTCAAACCCCTATCGCCAAAATCGTTTGAGCGCTTCCCGTTTCCCGGCGGAACCGCCGTTCGGGGCGCAAGCGGCGTTGTCGTGGATGGCGGTCGACGCGTGTTGACGAATCGCCACGTGGTGGAGGGGGGGAGCGATTTCGCGGTTCGTACCGGCCTTGGCGAGGTGTCCAAGGCGCGCGTTGTTTTCATGTCCGAGACCGATGACTTGGCCATTCTTGAGTTGGATAAGCCGCTGCCAGCAGAGCGGGCCATCGAGCTCAGCGATCTGCGTATGGCTCAGCCAGGTAGTCAGGTGGTTGCGATGGGGTATCCGCTGTGGTACTTGCTCGGCAGTCAAACACCATCCTTGACCAATGGGGTTGTGGCGAAAGTGGCTGGTATCAACGAGGACCCCAAGATGTTTCAGTTAACAGCCAAAATTAATCGCGGCAACTCAGGGGGGCCTGTGTTTGACATGCGCGGTCATTTGGTCGGTTTGACGATGGGTAAGCTCGATAACGAGGCCCTGCGACTGTCCGAAGGCATCATGCCCGAGGACATCAACTTTGCGATCCAGGCCGATCGCATCCGACAGGCCCTGACAGGCCGCATCGACCCCGTGGCGAACACCAACGCAACCGCAGACTTGGCGGTCAAGCCACCTGAGCAGATCTATCAGGACATGCTCGGCCGGGTTGTGATTGTGGCGGTGGCGGTGAAATGATGCAAAGACGTATCTTCTCCAATGCGGTGAGCGTGGCACTCGCTGTGGTTTTGGGCTGTCTGGTGCACACGGTGGCAACGGCGCAGGTACCGGTCCGTGTGACGGGGACTCATCGATTCGGGCCCGATACCTCTGAAGCTGACGCTTGCCGCTTCGCGGTTGCGGATGCGAAGCGCCTGGCGATTGAGCAGGTTGGAGGCGAGTCCATCCGCGCGGACCGTCTGTTGGTCTGCAAATCGCCTGATGACGCCGGAGCCCTCTCGCCTGGCTCACCATGCCGCTTATCGCAAACTCTCTGGTCGGAGTTGTCAGGTTTGTTGCTCGAAGCAAACGTCATTCAGACGGCGGTCAAGCCTTATCTCGGCGGGCGCGCCTGCACGGTTGAGATGGCGGCTGTGGTCGCGCTTCCCAACGGTCAGCCTGATCCGTCATTTGATCTCACCGTAGCCCTTGAGCGCCCGATCTACCGGGTTGGGGAAGCGCTTCGGCTCACGGTGACGCCGACGCACCGCGGGTATTTGACCCTCTTTAATTGGGCGCCAATTGAAGACCAAACAGCGCCACTCACGCGGGTGCTACCCGCTGACACATCAACACCGCTGAGCGTCAGCGGTGCGGGTGTGTTTCCCCGCGAAGGGACGCGCTTAGAGGTTGGCGGTTTTCCGATTGATCCCCGTGAGTCGCGCTGGGTGCCGCCGAGTACGTGGGCCGAATACCTCATCGTCGTCTATTCACGTGACCCCATTGAATGGCCTGCAACGCTGACTTTGTCTGAGTTTGGCCGAAAGTTACACGAAATTCCGCGGCGAGATATCCGCTGGCAATCCCACGCCTTTCAGGTGATACAGAAACCGCAACTTAAAAAGGAAGCTTTGCAATGAGAAAACAAACCCAACGCCTCGCGCTGACATCTCTGGCCCTCGTGGGCTTACTGACCGCCTGCGCATCCAAGCCGCCTGCCGGAACGCCCGAATATGACGCCTACATGGCCGAACAAGCGAACAAGGCGGCGATCGCACGTGTTGACGACACTTTGAAGGCATCACCGGACTGGTATCGACAGCCGATTGTGAAACCCGGCTATTTGGTCTCTGCCGGTACCGACCGGTCTGCCGATATGCAGTTTGCACTCGATAAGGCCGTTTTGAGTGCCAAGTCAGGGTTAGCGGCGCAAGTGAACAGCGCGGTTTCGGCGAGCATTAAATCGTTCATTGCTGAGTCAGGTGACCCCGTAGATCCGGTTGTTGAGCGGGAGATCGAAAAGGTCGCAAAAGATGTGGTTGCCGAGGTCTCTCTGGCGGGACACCGCATCGTAAAACATGAGATCTCGCGTGAAGGGACCGACTTCCGTGCCTATGTGCTGATCGAAATGCCAGCCGGGCAGACCCAGCAGGCGCTGGTTAAACAAGGCACTGACAGCACGGTTTTAAAGTCGCGCTTGCGCGCCTCGAAGGCGTTTCAGGCGTTGGAAGCTGAAATCGGTAAAACACGTTAAATCCCTTAGGATCACACCATGCGCGTTTTACTCGTCGAAGACGATCCATTATTGGCCTCTGGCCTACAAGTGGCACTCAGGCAGGCCAATTATTGGGTCGATCACGTGTCCGACGGACAAATGGCTTTGACCGCGTTGGCGTCGCATGATTTTGACCTGGTGATTTTGGACTTGGGCCTGCCCAAGGTTGATGGCCTAGAGGTCCTTCGTACTGTGCGCGCACGGCCTGATCACACGCCGGTCCTGATATTGTCGGCACGCGATAGCGCCGCGCACCGCGTGCAGGGACTTGACCTGGGTGCCGATGATTACCTCACCAAGCCCTTTGACTTGGACGAACTCAAGGCTCGTTTGCGTGTTTTGGAGCGTCGCCGAACGGGCACGTCCACCAACCTGTTGCAGTTGGGGGCACTCGAAATTGATCTGAATGCGATGCGCGTGTCATGGGAAGGTCGGGCGGTCGAGCTGCAGCCCTACGAGTTCAAGCTGCTGAGAAAGCTCGCCGAGAGTCCGAGTCAAATTTTCAGCCGTGAGCAACTTGAGGCCTCACTTTATGGCTGGGGCGAGGGGGTGGAGAGCAACGCCATTAACGTCTACGTCCACAATCTACGGAAGAAGATTTCCCCTCAAATTATCCGTACGGTACGCGGTATTGGCTTCAGTATTCAGGCGGTAGACGAGCGATGAAGCAATCTTCTCTTCGTAATCAGTTGGTTTTTGGTGTCGTCATTTCGATGGTGGTCGTGATGAGCTTGGTGGGCGGCGCTGTCTACTGGGCGCTCAAGCACGAGTCCGATGAAATTTTTCGAGCACGTTTAAATACCTCAGCCCGCGTCTTAGAGGCATTAATTACCAATCAGATTAATCGGATGCCGAAGGATGAACCCCTCTTTATTGAGCTACCCGATGACTTTGACGACAGGCACGACAGGCACGATGAGGCGGCGGACAACGCGGTACATCCCTACGAGCAAAAAATTGCTTTCCAAGTTTGGAACGACATGGGCGTGTTGTTGGCAAAGTCGGAATCCGCGCCGACAACACGATTGGGTGAGCTAACAGAGGGCTCGCAGTCGGTGACGTTGGCGGATGAGACTTGGGAGGTGTTTGCACTCAAATCAGGCACCATTTGGGTGTTGGCCGCCGAACACAATGACGTACTCGAGGAGAAAGCCCACAAACTGGCTTATGCGGTACTGACACCCTTCGCCGTCGGGACGCTGTTGCTGATTCTGTTCGTGAATATCCAGGTCTACAGAGGTCTGACGCCTCTACAGCGTTTGGCAGCGCGTATTCGCAGTCGAAGACCGGAGTCTTTGGAGTCCATTGAGGAGGATTCGTGGCCTGATGAGCTCAAAACCTCGGTTGTGGCACTCAACGACTTGCTGGCGCGGGTCAAGGATGCGTTTGCGCGCGAGCAGCGGTTCATCGATGCCGCAGCCCATGAGATGCGAACGCCCGTTGCGGGCATCCAACTGCACTTGCAAAACGCCATGCAGGCACCGACCGAAGCGGCACGTGACCAAGCACTTCGAGAGGCGCTTGAGGGGGTAAAGCGGACAACGCGCTTCATCGAGCAACTGCTCACGCTCAGCCGCACAACGCACGGCAAAGGCACTGACCTGCCGCCGAGCTTCGTGATGGTAGATACCGTCTGCGCTGAAGTTCGGACAGCCCTGTTGCCGCAGCTCACACTTCGGCAACAGGCGGTCGCGATCGTCGGTGCGCAGGGCGTTGTGGTTCAAGCCATGCCACAGCAATTAACAAGCGTGATTCAAAATTTACTGGAGAACGCCTCCAAGTATGGCGACAGCAACAGCACGATCACCTTGGCTCTGGCTGAACGGGATGGCGATGTCACGCTGCAGGTCCACAACCTTGGCAAGGTGATACCGGCAGCGGAGAAGGCCCATATTTTTCGTCCGCACTATCGATCACCAAGTCGTGCGGATTTGGACGCGGATGGCAGTGGTTTGGGTTTGGCAATTGTTCACGAGACGATTCAGCAGCTGGGCGGAACAGTCAGCGTCAGCGATTTACCCGACCAAGCGGGTACATGCTTTACGGTGACCTTGCCTGCTGTTCCAGACGGCGCGATTGATGACGCGCCCTAAACGCTCGGTTCAGATACGGATAGCCCACAACAAAGCTGAAATGGTGAAAAAAGATAAAACCGTTGTGACCAATGAGGCGGCTGCACCCATGTCCTCGTGACCATAGCGTTGGGCGAGGGCGGTGTAAATGCCCATCATCGGCATGGCACAAACCAACATCGCAGCCTCGTTCAATGCGCTGCTTTCGATGGTGAAAAGATAGGTGAGCGTTAGCGCCATGATGATGGGGTGAATGACGAGCTTGCCCAGTGCGATGCTCGCAATCATTTGTCGCAGCCCGCTGAGGCGCAGGCCAACCAGCGAGCCACCGATCACGAAAAGCGATAACGCCGCGCTCGCCGATGAAAAAATCTGTACGGTCCGACCAACCGGTTCAGGTAATGACCACCCCGACACCGCAAACCCAAAGCCTGCAGCGATGCTCCAGATCATTGGGTTTCGAAGTAATCCCCGAACGGTGTGCCGGAGAATTGCCTGCCACCTCGCTTGTGTCGCGCCGCTCTCGGCGAACGCGAGTAATAGCGGGATGATCAACAGGTTTTCGACCAGCATGTTCAAGGCCAGCGCAATGCCTGCGGTTTCCGGCCCAAGGGTAATGAGCATGAGTGGGTACCCAACAAAACCACTGTTCGGGCAGCTCGTTCCCATCGCAAAGATACTGCTGGCGGTGCGTTGTTGGTTGAGGACGCGGCGCGCCCAAACCATACTGATTGCCACCATGATCAGTGTTGATAGGGCGTAGGCACCGATATAGTTTGGGTTGAAGATGTCTTCAAAGTTTCGGCTTGAGAAGGTATGGAACAACAGAGCCGGTAATGCGATGTTCAGTGTGAATCGACCAAACAGGCGCATGTCGGCCCGCCCAAAAACACCGAAACGGGTGACAACGTAACCCAATGCAATGGCAAGGTAAATTGGGCTGGTGATCCCCAGTATTTGAAGTGCAGTGGACACGGTGTAAAGCGTAGATCTGGGTCAATACCAATCGGTTGATTGGGTGTTCAGAAGAGGGAAGGCGCTCAAAAGATCAGGCCCAGTTGTGGCTTGCGCCGACTGCAATAGGCTGGCGTGCGCCTCGGTCCACTGGGTGATACCCAAAAGGCTCATGCATTGACGTACCTCGACTTCTAACAGTTCGAGCATGCGCACGACACCCGCTGCACCGCCCGCTGCAAGCGCCCAGCACTGCATTCGTCCCAATCCGATCACATCCGCGCCCAGTAATTTGGCTTTCACAATGTCAGTGCCACGATAGAAGCCACCATCGATCCAAATGGGCACTTGGCCTTTCACGGTCGCCACGATTTCGGGCAAGGCGTGCATGGTACCCATCCCATGGTCGAGTTGACGGCCACCGTGGTTGGAGACATAGATGAGATCGACACCGTGGTCGAGCGCCAGCTGGGCGTCCTCGGCCGTCATGATGCCTTTCAGGCCAATGGGTGCGCGGGTACGGCTTCGTATCCGGTCCACATCAGCCCACGTTAGTTGGGCCTGATGTTCACGTCCTGGCACGGCAACCCGCCGCGTGTTCTGTTTGGCGATGTCGCGTTCGCGGCGACTGTAAACCGCTGAGTCCACGGTGAGGATGACGCCTGCATAGCCGGCGTTGATCGCCCGTTCAATCATTGCGTCGACCCAGTTCGCATCCCCGTGCACGTAGAGCTGAAACCACCGCTTGCTGTCGGGTACGGCAGTAGCCATGGGCTCAACGCCCGGCTGGCAGACGGAGCTGAGCATGGTGAAACAGTTGAAGTCTCGCGCCGCGATGGCGCTGGCTGTGGCGGCGTCTGGCGCAAACAGCTCAAGACTACCAACAGGTGCCAGGCAAACGGGTAAGCGAAGGGTTTCACCAAACGATGTGTGTTGCGGCGTTACCGCCGAGACGTCACGCAGGACGCGCGGTCGGAACGCCAAGCTGTCGAGCGCGTGTCGGTTGCGCCTTAAGGTGGTCTCTGTTTCGGTGCCGCCTGCGATATAGTCCCAAGCGTCGACATTGAGTTTCTGCTGAGCCTTTCGGATCATTTGATGCAGGGTTTGCCAATCGGGTCCGGGTTCAGTTGCCTGGGTCATCTGACGGTTCACAGCCTCAACTTGGATAAAGATGCCGATCATCGTACCGCTTTTGGGATCAAACCATGGACATCTCCTATACACATGACGTCGTTGCACAACTGGCACCAAACGGTGTCTTGCGCGCGGGAATTAACCTCAGCAACTTCCTACTTGTCACCGGCAAGACAATGGCTGGCGATCCCGTCGGCGTGGCCCCGGATATGGCCAAGGCCATCGCAGACCACCTCGGCGTTGGCCTGCAGTTGGTGCCGTTTCCCTCACCGGGACCGTTGGCCGACGCAGCGGTTGACGATGTGTGGGACATCGGGCTGATTGGGGCCGAACCCCAACGTGCAACGCACATTCAGTTTTCAGACGCGTACGTCGAAATTGAGGCGACGTATTTGGTTTGGGCGGACAGTGCGTTTCAAGATGCGGCTGAGTTGGACGCACCTGGTGTTCGAATTGCGGTTTCCGAGCGCACCGCTTATGACCTCTGGTTGGTCCGCAATATCAAGCAAGCGCACTTGGTCCACGCGCAGGGGTTTGATGGCGCGAAGGCCGCGTTCATTGATGAAAAATGTGAAGCGCTCGCGTGTTTAAGGCCTGCACTGTTGAAAGACGTGCAAACCATCGCAGGAACCCGCATCGTCTCCGGTCGCTTCACCGCGATACAACAGGCGATTGGTACGCACCGTCGTCACGCGGCGGCGGCCGAGTTTTTGCAGCGGTTTTCTCAGCACGCGATCAGCTCTGGGTTGGTTGCATCGCTGATTGAAAAGCACGCCGTGCAGGGCCTCAGCGTCGCGCCCTTGGCTTAGACGCAGGTCGGCGCGAGGTCAGCCCTTACTCGGGTTGACCAAGACTTTTAGATTGGTTGCGCGCTGGTTATACATCGCCACATGCTCGGTTTGGATCATGTCGCTGAGGCTGATCTCTTTGGCGTATTGGCTCGCGAAAGTGGTTGTCAGTTCATCGACGACGCGTTGCCGAAGGGCTTTGTTGGCGGCCTCGCCCAATTGAGGTAGGTATTGGAAAACCAGCCAGCCGCCGATCGCCCATGACATCCCGTAGCTCCGAGTGAGTTCGGTCGGTCGCGTGTCGAGGCCGCCGTACAGATACACTTGCTTTTTCGTTGGCGAGCCGTATCGGCTATAGGTCGTCAGGGTTCGGCTGAGTGCACCCTCCATCGCCGTCAGGATTTGGTTGGCAAGGGTGCCGCCGCCCGTCGCATCAAAGGCCAGCGTTGCGCCGGTCGCCGCGATGGCCTCGGTTAGCTCTGCCATGAATGTGGGGGCGGTGCTGTCGTAAACATGTGTGGCCCCGAGTCCCTTGAGGAGCGCCACCTGTTCGGGCTTTCGAACAATGTTGACAATATCGACGCCATCAGCCTGACACAGGCGGTTTAGCATTTGCCCTAAATTTGATGCGGCGGCCGTATGCACCAGCGCCTTGTGGCCCTCACGTTTCATGGTTT
Source organism: Burkholderiaceae bacterium (assembly GCA_023260315.1). Classification (GTDB taxonomy): domain Bacteria; phylum Pseudomonadota; class Gammaproteobacteria; order Burkholderiales; family Burkholderiaceae_C; genus RS62. The sequence goes on along the minus strand of JALQVQ010000138.1, from coordinate 7,386 downwards.
CCATGAAGCCCAGGGCCGTGAGTGGGTTGATGAAACACGAGGCCGCGGCGGACGCCGGGGTACCCTCGGGCAGCACGAGGCAGTCGCTCGCCTTTACGGTCCGGTATTGCGCGTACATGCCGCCCGGCATGACGGCAACCGTTCTCCCCATCAGGTCAACCGCTTGCTTTCCCGCCGCGATCACCACACCGGCGCCCTCATTTCCAACGGCCAAGGGCTGGTCGATGCGTGCCCGCATTCCTGCCATGGCTCTTTCGGGGACCACCGCTCGCAGGCACTTGTTGGCACGATCGGTTGTCGCGGTTTGCATGTCAGCGGCACCAAATAACAAGCCAATGTCAGATGGGTTGATCGGGGTTGCCTGCACGGCAATGACCACCTCGTCCGGTTTGGGCTCGTCCAGGGTTTGCGGCACGAGGGTGACTGCGAGGGTGCCTGAATTCAGGATGGTTGATTGCAATTGCAAACCGGTGAACGTCGCTGACATGGTGATCCTTTGGGGACGGTGTGGAAAACTGAGGCGCTGCCTGCGCTGGCATAATTTTGCCTGACACCCCCGAGTTTCGGGGCTCTATTCATTCGCAAAGGACATCTCATGCAAACCCATCCATCTGGCCTACAGACAGAAGACACCATCGTCGGTGAGGGCGACGAGGCCACCGCAGGCAAGAACGTGGTCGTGCACTACACCGGCTGGTTATTCAACAATGGCCAACAAGGCGGCAAGTTTGATTCCAGTAAAGACCGACGTGACCCGTTCACGTTTCCGCTGGGTGGTGGGATGGTCATCAAAGGCTGGGATGAGGGCGTTGTTGGCATGCGCGTCGGTGGCGCCCGAACCTTGATCATTCCGCCTGAGATGGGTTACGGCGCGCGGGGCGCTGGTGGCGTGATCCCACCAAACGCAACCCTGCGCTTTGAGGTGGAGTTGCTGGCGGTTTTAGGCTAAACAACCGGCACTTACGTCCGTGAAAAGGTGAGGTATTCGGTGTTTACCCGATTGTCTTGGGCTTGCCTGAGACAGATACTTCGCCTATTTCCACGGAGGTAATATGAAATTTCGTTCAAATGTCATCGCCGCATTGCTGTTATCAGCGGGTGTGCTTTACGCGGGGTCGGCCTCTGCGGCCGGTCGTGTGACCCTGTATTGCAGCTCCGATGAAGCCTGGTGCCAACAAGCTAAAACGGAGTTTGAGAAAGCGACTGGCATTACGGTCGATATGACGCGTAAGAGCTCAGGCGAAACCTACGCCCAAATCAAGGCTGAAGCCGCCAATCCAAAGGGCGATGTCTGGTGGGGTGGCACAGGGGATCCCCATCTGCAGGCTGCAGAAGAAAATCTGACGCAGGCGTATGTCTCGCCAAACCGCCGCCGCATCGCTGCATTTGCGATGAATCAAGCCAAAGCCTCCGGCGATAAGACGATTGGCATCTACTCCGGTGCACTGGGGTGGGGTTACAACAGCGAGTTGTTGACCAAGCAGGGCTTGCCAGCGCCAATGTGTTGGGCTGACTTGATCAAGCCAGCCTACAAGGGCAAGATTCAAATGGCCAATCCGAACTCCTCTGGCACGGCTTACACCACGCTGGCAACGTTGGTTCAGTTGATGGGTGAGGATGATGCCTTCAAGTACCTGAAGGCGCTGCATAAAAACATCAACCAATACACGAAGTCTGGTTCAGCGCCAATCAAAGCGGCCGGCCGCGGTGAGACCACCATCGGTATCGTCTTTATGCACGATGCCGTGGCGCAGGCTGCTGCTGGATTCCCCGTAAAGCCCGTCGCGCCTTGCGAGGGCACGGGTTATGAAATTGGTTCGATGAGCATCATTAAGGGTTCTCGTAACCTTGAGAATGCAAAGAAGTTCTATGATTGGGCGCTGACGGCTGAGTCGCAGAGCCGTGCGAAGGACGTGAAGTCGTTTCAGGTGCCTTCGAACCTTGATGCTGAGGTCTCACCACTCACGCCGAACCTGTCGACCATCAAACTCATCAACTACAACTTTGTGAAGTACGGCTCATCTGCCGAGCGCAAGCGACTGTTGAAAAAGTGGGACGATGAGGTCGGCTCAATGCCAGTCAATTAATCTCAGTATCGATGTTTCGTTATTTCTCGGCCTCGTCAATCGCGGGGCCGATTTTTTTAGGTGCGCTTGCCATCGCTTTGATGCCTTGGTACATGCTGCAGGACGGGTTTTTCAGCTTCACGTGGTTGTCTGGGTATCCACTTGATGCTGAGAGTGCATCGCTTCTGTCGCTGTTACTGCAAGGGCAAAAACTTTGGCTTGCGCCAATCGGCCTCATCTTTCTGGTGCTCTTCGCCGGGGCTCTCTTGCCCCTAACGCGCCGAAAAAGGGGCGAGTTGTTCCTTTGGATCTCTGCCGTTGGTTTGGCATATGCCCTGGGGCAGGGCTTTATCGTTGGTATCCAGGGCTGGTCTTTTAGCTTTTTGAGTGACGCTTTCGGCGACATGCAAGATCGGCAGTTTGGCATGGGTTACGGTGCCATGTTTTGCCTGCTTTCCCTGCTGTTCTCCTTTTCATGGGGCTTATCCGCCAGCGGACGTGTACAGCAAGACCCCTTCGTCACAGGGTCGCTTGCACTCATCATTGGCGTGGTGGGATTGTTCATTTTCATGCCAGTGGGGCAAATGCTCTTGCTCGCCTTCCAGCCTCAGGGGGAGGGGGCCATATTGGGCGCGGTACTGGAGCGGCTGTTTGACCCCAAAATCTGGCGACTGCAATGTTTAAGCGGTGTTGGGCAATGCGGGGCGGCTTGGAACTCCTTGGGTTTAGCCGTTGCGGTTGGTTTCCTGACAACGTTGCTGGGTCTGGCGTTTGCCCTCGTCTTCACGCGCACGCGAACGCCTTTCAGGCCGCTGCTGCGGTCGCTGTCTTTGCTGCCCGTCATCACACCACCGTTTGTGATTGGTTTGTCTGTCATTTTGTTATTCGGTATGTCGGGACTCGTGACGCAACTGGTTGCCGGTTGGTTAGCGATTGAGCCCTCGCGCTGGATATATGGTTTCAATGGCGTCTTATTGGCGCAGTTGTTGGCGTTTACACCGATCAGTTTCATGGTTTTGATTGGTGTTGTCGAAGGGATCAGTCCCTCGATGGAGGAGGCATCGCAGACGTTGCGTGCGACGCCCTGGCGTACTTTCAAGACCGTCACGTGGCCCCTTCTGAGGCCAGGCCTCGCCAACGCTTTTCTGATCGGCTTTATCGAGAGCATGGCTGATTTCGGCAATCCGCTGGTGCTTGGCGGTAACTTCAACGTGCTCTCGACAGAGATTTTCTTCGCAATTGTGGGATCGCAAAGCGATATGGCACGCGCGGCGATGTTAGCGCTGGTGTTGTTGTTATTCACGATCGGCGCGTTCATGCTCCAGAACGTTTGGCTCGGCAAGAAGCGGTATATCACCGTCAATGGAAAGGGTGACAGTGGCGTTCATCCTGATTTACCCTGGCCTATCAAATGGGCGGTTATCGGTGTGACGTTGGTTTGGACGGTCTTCACAATCGTCGTTTACGCCCTGATCATTTACGGTAGTTTTGTTGAAATCTGGGGACGTGACTGGACCTTCACGCTGAGGCACTACATCAGCGGCTTTGGTGTTTCATGGACGGAACATGGCCTGATGTGGCAGGGATCTGCTTGGAGCAGTTTGGGAACCACATTGACGATCTCGCTGATCGCGGCCCCCCTGACAGCTGCGATTGGTCTTTTAACGGCCTGGCTGTTGACGCGTCAAACGTTCGTTGGGAAAGCTGCATTTGAGTTCGGTACGCTGCTGAGTTTTGCGATTCCCGGCACCGTCATTGGCGTGAGCTACATCGTCGCATTTAACGTCCCGCCGTTCGAGCTCACCGGTACGGCTGCGATTTTGGTGATTTGCTTCGTTTTCCGTAACATGCCAGTCGGTGTTCGCTCGGGTATTGCCTCGCTCTCGCAAATCGACAAAAGTTTGGATGAGGCATCGATGACCTTGCGCGCAACATCGTCGCGAACGTTTTTGCGAATCACCTTGCCGTTGATAAAACCTGCAATTTTGTCGGCCTTGGTCTACAGTTTTGTCCGCAGCATGACGGCGATCAGCGCGGTTATCTTTTTGGTCAGTGCGCAACACAACATGGCGACCAGTTACATCATTGGTCGGGTTGAAAACAACGAGTACGGCATTGCCGTTGCCTACGCTGTGGTTTTAATTGTGATCATGTTGGCCGCGATCCTCAGTTTTCAGCGACTGACGCGCGGTCGAAATATTGGGCGTCGAGGGATGGCGCCATCGGATACGACGTTGACGTCAGGAGTGCCATGAGTCTGAATCGCAAGAGCGGCGATGCCGCAGTTGTTCTGAAGCAAATTGTCAAGCAATACAGTCCCGGTAGTCCGGCGGCGGTTGACAACATATCACTGCAGTTTGATTCAGGTTGTTTGACGACATTGTTGGGACCATCTGGCTGCGGGAAGACCACAACCCTTCGAATGATTGCTGGCCTGGAAATGGCGACATCTGGACAGATTCTGATTGGCGGCGTCGATGTCACCCGTCTGCCGGCGACCCAGCGTGATGTATCAATGGTGTTTCAGTCGTATGCCTTGTTTCCGCACATGCGGGTGTTTGAAAACATTCGGTACGGCCTTGAAGTCGGGTCTTTAAAAGCCGAGGAAATTGACGAACGCGTTGACGCAATCATGCGCATGACTGGCCTTGAGGCCCTGGGCAGTCGTTATCCACATGAGCTATCTGGCGGTCAGCAGCAGCGTGTTGCTGTCGCGCGGGCGCTCGTCATTGAGCCCCAGGTTCTCCTTTTTGACGAACCTCTTTCCAATTTAGACGCCAAATTGCGACGCAAGGTACGCCAAGAAATAAGAGATTTGCAGCAGTCTCTCGGCTTAACCGTGATCTACGTGACCCACGATCAGGAAGAGGCGCTGGCCATTTCCGACACCATCGTTGTTTTGAATAATGCGGTTGTGGCGCAATTGGGATCGCCGCGCGAATTGTATGAAAAGCCCCGTACGCAATTTGTCGCCGACTTCATCGGTGAAGCGAATATATTGCCCTGTGAACGGATCGCCAGCGCGCATGGCGTAAAGGTGGTTGCAGGGCCGTTGAGCTTCGAGTTATCGGAAGGTATCGATCGAGTTGGCAAGGGGCACATGGCGGTCAACCCTGGAAAAATTAGCCTTCAACCTCACCAGGAAGGGGCGCTCAGCCCGCATGCGATGACCGGCATGCTGTCAAAGGCGAGCTATCTTGGCGATCATCTGGAGTGCGTTGTTGAGACGGCGATTGGCGAAATCTTGGTGCGAACGCCAGTGGTGAGTGACGCGCCCTTCGCAGGGTCGGTTGTGACCGTGACGATCCCGCCGGATGCGATTGTTCTGCTGGACGATTGATGACACGCCGGGCAGCGAGTTGACACCTCAATGCTTGATCGGTTGGTAGTCTTTTGCGTACGCTGCCAGCGGTTCAAGCTCCTGGAAAACGGCAGGCGCGCCAGCGAGGATTGCGCAGCCCTGTTCCATCATCGTCTGGGTGTTGTAAGGCCAACTCGCGCCGCCAGCTTCTTCAATCATGAGTAAACCCGCCAAGCAGTCCCACGGGTTGATGTGCGCCTCGTGGTAAGCCGTTAATTTCCCCGCAGCGACATAGGCCAGCATCAATGCCCCTGATGCGTTACGGTAGTACATGCCCCCGCGCTTTAAAAAGGGATCGAGAAAGGTCAGCAATGTATCCGGCGTGATGCGGTTGCAATAACCGACACCGATCGATCCTTCCGAGATCGATTGCGCCTTGGAAACAGCCATCCGGTTGCCATCCAGATAAGCGCCGCCCCCTTTGCGCGCCCAATAGTGGTTGTCATGGTTGGGATCAACGGTAACGCCAATAACCACCGTCTCTTTGTGAACACAAGCGATCACAACGCACCAAGCAGGGATACCGCTGACAAAGTTAGCGGTACCGTCGATTGGATCAATGACCCAAGTGAAATCGGCGGCGCCAGCCGTTCGTCCGTACTCCTCACCAATGATGGCGTCGTCGGGAAATTGCTTCCCAATTTGCTCGCGGATGAACATCTCCACATTTTTATCCGCTTGCGAAACCATATCCTGTGGCCCTTTGGACTCGATCAATAACGATTCGCGGTTATTGAAGTAGGTCATCGCAATCGAAGCCGCTTCGGCCGCGATTTGTTTGGCAGCAACAAGTCTTTGATCTATCGGGTCGGTCATGATTTTCTCTTGAAAAAGATAAGTTCTTTCGGTCTAATGCCGACTATAGAACAAATGTCAAACCAGTTTGCAAAAGAGATTGGATCTGAGATGGACGCTCCAAGTTTCACGGCGGTCGGTGAAAAACCCAAGTCGGCCTTCAGGGATTACGAACAAGCGGGTATCGACCGGGTACGGACCTTCTACCGAACCAATCATATTCACCAGACCCTCGCGTTCGTCCTCGAAAAAAAGTCGCATTGGTTAGCCTTTCAGCAGCGCACCATGTCGCCGTGGGCTGCCCTTGAGTTCCTTAACACCCTGGTAGACGAATCCGACCCCGATATTGAACTGCCACAAGTCGTTCATTTGCTGCAGACAGCGGAAGCCATCCGGCGCGATGGGCATCCCGATTGGTTCGTTCTCACCGGCTTCTTGCATGACCTTGGCAAAGTCTTGTGTCTGTTTGGTGAGCCGCAGTGGGCCGTCGTGGGTGATACGTTTCCCGTTGGCTGTCAGCATGCGGAAGAAATCGTTTTTTCAAGCTACTTTAATGAAAATCCGGATGCACATGACCCGCGATACAACACGCGGCTTGGTATTTACGAAGCGGGTTGTGGTCTGGATGCCGTCCACTTGTCCTGGGGCCATGATGAGTACCTGTACCACTTGATGAAGCCCTATTTGCCAATTGAGGCGTTGTATATGATTCGCTACCACTCCTTTTACGCGTGGCATCGGGAGGGGGCTTATGGTTACCTGACCAATGAGCAGGACGCCGAAAATCTGCGGTGGGTACAGGCATTCAACCCATATGATCTTTATTCGAAAAGTGCGAATCCGCCGGTCTTGTCTGAATTGCGCCCTTATTACGAAGATTTGATGGCTAAATATTTGCCGAGCACGCTACTGGATGCACGCCAACATGCTGACGCTCAACGGTAAGCGCATGAGCAAAAGCACAGGCAACACCATCCTACCAGGAGAACTGTTCACCGGCACCAACGATTTATTAGTCAAGGCTTTCCATTAAGTTATAGAAGTATTTCAAACGTAGGCGATATTGTATTTGATTTTAATTTATTGCAAGATACAATTACCTATACTATCGATAATGAAATATTTTCGCAGACTACTGATGTAGGATATGTTAGAAAATATAAT
>JALQVQ010000107.1 GCA_023260315.1 Burkholderiaceae bacterium | reverse complement strand
ACGGCCAGTGAGATCGTCTATGAGGCACTGACCGATGCGCGTGCCAACGGCGCCACCATGAACCAAATGCTTGTGGCTCTGCAGAACCAGAACCCCAAGGCGTTCATCGAATCGAACGTCAACCTCATAAAAGCCGGACAGACCATCCAACTGCCCAGCACCCAAGATGTGCTGTCTGTCGATGTCGGCAAAGCGAATGTAACCATCGCCGCGCAAAACGCGGCATTCAAAGCGCGCAAGCAACGCCTGGCGGATCAAGCCGCTCAAGCAAAGGCCACCCAGGATCCCACCAAAGGGTCGGTCCAGGCGGCCGAACCAGCCCCAGCAAACAAGGGTGATCGTCTCGAACTGGCGGCCGCTGGTAGCAGTAATGACCAAGTGGAGGCCCTGGCCAATCAAGCGGCCGATGCCGAGCGGATCGCTGCCGAAAAAGAAACGGCTGAGCGGGTGCAAGCGCTTGAGGCGCTGGCAACAAAAACAGAAGAGACCAAGTCAGACGGCGCGAGCAATTCAAACAGCAGCGACGCGACGTCAAGTCTGGGGGTGTCTGCGCCCGCCCTGCCCCCAACGGCAGAGCAACCCACGCCAGCTGTCAAAGAAAGCCTGTTGGATCGCGCACGCGCGCACCCTTTCTGGTCGCACCCGCAGGTGCAAAATCCATTCTTCAAGCCATTCATCTTTTTGATCGTCTTGATGGTGATGTGGGTCTTCTGGCCACGTCGTTTTACCCCTGAGACAACCACCGATCTCGACCCCCGTCTTTATAGCGCTGACGTTACCGAGGCCCTCAACCATAGCCGCGCAGCAGCGGCAGCTCAGACCCCCGCTAATGCACCCCCTCCCGATGATGCGGACCTGCCAGCGGGCGGCGACCCACTGACGCGTGCGCACGCGCTGTGGAATGAGGGGGAATATGAGCTTGCCATTCACACCATTAATGCGGGTATTGCGCAGCGTCCTGATCGCGCTGACTACTACATGGCGTTACTGAACTTCCACTTGCAGCAAGGCGCCCACTTGGCGTTCGAAGCCACGGCGCGCGACTTGCAAACCATCGTCGACGAAGACAGCGCGGAATGGGCGCAATGCTGCGACTGGGGACAGCGCCTGGATCCGGGTAACCCGGTTTATGGCCCTATCCCGCAGCGTGACATCAAAGAAGTCACAGCACTCAAAGCCAGCGACCTCGACCTGTGACTGCCGAGGCGACCGTACCGGACGCGTCCCCGCGTCAGCGAATCGCGCTGGGGGTTGCCTATGACGGCCGCGCCTATAACGGCTGGCAAAGCCAGGCGGATGGCAATACCGTCCAAGATCAACTGGAACGGTCACTGCAAGCGTTTACGGCGGGCGACCGGCCGAGCACACTGTGCGCCGGTCGTACCGACTCGGGTGTCCATGGCCTCATGCAGGTTGTCCATTTTGATACCGACACACCCCGTGACACCGTGTCGTGGATGCGTGGCACCAATCGGTATTTGCCTCGTGATATTTCGGTGCAGTGGGCCCGCGTCGTGCCACCGAGCTTCCACGCAAGAGCCAGTGCGATCACGCGTCGATACGCCTACATTCTTTATGCGGGGGGGGTTCGCCCCACGATTGACTGCGGTCGCGTGGGGTGGATCCATCGCCCCGTTGATATTCACGCCATGCAATCAGCGGCCGCCTGCCTCGCCGGAACGCACGATTTCAGCTCCTTTCGAGCGGCGCAATGCCAGTCTCACACCCCGGTCAAAACGCTCTCGCCGATCACCATGCGCGTGAAGGGTTCTTATGTGCGTCTCGACTTTGAAGCCAATGCGTTCCTGCACCACATGATTCGAAACATCATGGGTTGTTTGGTCGACATCGGCCTCGGCCGTCAGCAGCCAGATTGGCTGGCTGACGTTTTGGCGGCCAAGTCGCGCAAAGCGGCCTCCCCAACCTTCAGTGCAGATGGCCTTTATTTCCTCGGGCCCACCTACGCCAGCAGCTTCGACCTCCCCACTCACTGCGATGCCTTCGATGGCCTGCCGATTTAAACTTTCGCTATGACAATGCCGCCCAAAATTAAGGTCTGTGGACTCACCCGTCCACATGATGTCGATGCCGCTATCGCTGCAGGTGCAGATTTCATCGGTTTCGTTCGCTACGCGCCAAGTCCCCGATACGTTGACGACACCCAGTTGGCCGCACTGGCCCATCGTCTTCCTGCGCATGTCACGCCTGTTTTATTATTTGTCAATGCGACACCCCTTGAGGTCGATGCGGCCGTTTCGCTGGTTCCCAGCGCGATCCTTCAATTTCATGGCGATGAGACCCCTGAAGACTGCGCCCAATATGGGCGGCCCCATTGGAAAGTGGCGCGTATTCCCACCGCCCCCGGCGCGGAGGGCTTCAATCTTTTACAATTCGTAAATACCTACCCGCTGGCTGACGCGATCCTATTGGATGCAAAAATTGAGGCTTATGGCGGCGGCGGTAAAACTTTTGATTGGACAGCTTTCCCTTGGTCACAGCCCGAACTAAACGCCAAGCGTCGCCTCGTTTTGTCTGGTGGGCTCACACCTGCAAACGTGATCGATGGCATTCAAACCACGTGCCCCTGGGCCGTTGATGTCAGCTCTGGTGTCGAGCAGAGCAAAGGCGTCAAAGACCCAGTGCTCATGCACGCCTTTTGTGACGCCGTAAGGGCGGCCGTTGCCCTCTAAGGCAGTCGCCACGCCCTTGTCCTGTCCCTAGATCGATCGAGACTGAAATGAATTCACAAAACAAATAGATGAGTATGCCAAACAAAATAACTCTGAAGTTTTATTAGTGAGTGCAAAAATAGAGTCAGAAATTTCACAAATTTCTGATGAAAATGAAAAGAAAGAATTTTTGGAAAGTCTTGGCCTGGCTGAAACTGGACTTAAAAGGGTAATTAGAAAGGGATATGA
>JALQVQ010000098.1 GCA_023260315.1 Burkholderiaceae bacterium | reverse complement strand
ATATCAACGGCTTTATTGTGCGCATCCTTTTCGCCCTCCCATGTTTTTACAATGGTTGCACCGTTTAGGATTATTTGCGCATGAAGTCCGTCGAAGTCGGGCTTTTCGTTTTCAGATAGCCAATCGAGAAGATTCACGCTTTCAACACTGGAAGCCAGCGGCAAGCGGTATTTTTGTGGTGCAGGTACACGGCTTGGCACCTGAGCCCATTCCGGGTGTCGCCAATTTGGGTATTCGCCCTTCTTTAGACCCAACAGACGTCAATGGCGGCCGGGTTCTGCTCGAAACCCATTGCCTCACCTGGCCTGCCAGTCTCGAGACGCAACGCCCTGATGGCGAGGCCTACGGTAAGATCATTGCTGTGGATTTACTGCACAAACTGCACGACGAACGCAAGTACGATGGCTTGGAGTCGTTGATCGCCGGCATCCAACAAGACTGCGGCGACGCACGCGCTTTCTTAGATTTATAGAACCTATTTTTTCCATTCCACACAGACCATGTCCGAGCAAGCCCCCGATAAAGTCGACTACCGCAAAACCCTTAACCTGCCAGACACCCCCTTCCCCATGCGTGGTGATCTGCCCAAGCGTGAGCCAGGCTGGGTGAAGGCATGGGACGAGCAAGGCACTTACAAACGCTTGCGCGATGCCCGCGTTGGTAAACCCCGCTTTATTTTGCACGACGGGCCACCCTACGCGAACGGCAAGCTGCACATCGGACATGCCGTTAACAAAATCTTGAAGGACATGATTGTCAAGTCGCGTCAGCTCGCCGACTTCGATGCGCAATATATCCCCGGTTGGGATTGCCACGGCTTACCGATCGAAAATGCGATTGAAAAAATCCACGGTCGCCGCTTGGCGCGCGAAGACATGCAGGCGAAAAGCCGCGCATTTGCGACAGAGCAAATCGAACAACAAATGGCTGACTTCAAACGCCTGGGCTTATTGGGTCAGTTCGACAACCCATACAAGACCATGGCGTTCGCCACTGAGGCAAACGAAATTCGTGCGTTCAAGCGCGTCATGGAACGTGGTTTCGTCTATCGCGGATTGAAACCTGTCTACTGGTGCTTCGACTGCGGCTCCTCTTTGGCCGAGTTTGAAATTGAATACGCGGATAAGAAAAGCCAGACCCTTGATGTGGCGTTTGCTTGTGCTGAAACCGACAAACTCACCAACGCGTTTGGCCTCTCCGCACTGCCGAACCCCACCATGGAGGCCTTCGCGGTCATCTGGACCACGACTGCGTGGACCATCCCCGCCAACCAAGCCCTCAATGTCAACCCCGACCTAACGTATGCCTTGGTCGAGACGCCGCGCGGCTATCTCGTGTTGGCCGAGGAACTGGTCGAGGCCTGTTTGACTCGGTATGAACTGACGGGCAACGTGGTTGCCACTTGTGCCGGTAAGGCACTGGACCACATCCATTTCAAACACCCCTTGTTTGACGTTGACGCCGGCTACCAACGGTTGTCACCGGTCTACCTGGCGGACTACGCGACCGCATCGGACGGTACCGGTATCGTTCACTCAGCGCCGGCTTACGGTGTTGACGACTTCAACTCCTGCATGGCTAACGGCCTGGCCTACGATCAAATTTTGAACCCGGTGCAAGGGGGCGGCGAATACGAGCCTGACCTGCCTCTTTTTGGCGGCATGGACATCTGGAAGGCGTGCCCCGAAATCATCGCTGTCCTTGGCGCCAACAACCGCCTGATGGCCACCACCCACATCACGCACAGCTACCCCCATTGCTGGCGGCACAAGACACCGGTCATCTACCGTGCGGCGGCCCAGTGGTTTGTGCGGATGGACGAGGGAGACGGCATCTTCACGGTGGACAAGGCGCCCGAGACCTTGCGGAAAATGGCATTGGCTGCGATCGACGACACCAACTTCTATCCGGAAAGTGGCAAAGCGCGCTTGCGTGACATGATTGCCAACCGGCCTGATTGGTGCATCAGCCGGCAACGCAGCTGGGGCGTCCCGTTGCCATTTCTGCTACACGTCGACTCCGCCGAGCCGCACCCCCGCACCCCCGAGATCATCGACGTGGCGGCAGATATCGTCGAAAAAGGCGGTATTGAGGCCTGGAGCCAAGCCACCACGGCCGATATCCTGAGTGCGATCGGCGAACCGGCGGAAACCGCCGCGGCTTATACGAAGAGCACCGACATTTTGGAAGTGTGGTTCGACTCAGGCACCACACACACCACCGTCCTGAAGGGCTCCCATGCGGGAAGCGGCCATGAATCAGGCCCCGAGGCCGACCTCTACTTGGAAGGTCACGACCAACATCGCGGCTGGTTCCACTCGTCACTGCTGACCGCTTGTGCGATGTACGGCCGTG
>JALQVQ010000078.1 GCA_023260315.1 Burkholderiaceae bacterium | reverse complement strand
CAATCGATCGGTTCGTCCGGTGGGATTAAGCAAATTAAAGCGAAGACAGTGGATTTCGGCGCTACAGACGACCCAATGAAGGGTGACGACGTTGAGGCCGCTGGTATGGTGCAATTCCCAGCAGTAATGGGTGGCGTTGTTGCTGTGTACAACAACGAAAGTTTGGGTATACCTTCAGGAACCATTAAATTGAATGGTCCCGTTTTAGCTGAGATTTTCATGGGTAAGGTCAATAACTGGAATGACCCGAAAATTGCTGCGCTCAACCCTGGTATCAAATTTCCATATCAAGCCATCACCGTCGCGCATCGCGCAGATGGCTCGGGGACGACAGCTGTTTTTACCGACTACTTGTCTGAGGTATCCAAGGATTTTAAAGATACCGTTGGTGCCGGCAAAGCCGTGAAATGGCCAGCCTCTGCCTCGGTGGGCGGCAAAGGTAACGCCGGCGTTGCTGCCAATGTCCAGAAGATCAAAGGTGCGATTGGCTATGTGGAATATGCGTATGCGAAGCAGAACAAATTGCCAGTGACCTTATTGGCAAACCGTGATGGTCAATTCGTTTCACCATCAGCAGAGACCTTTGCAGCAGCAGCAGCCGGCGCTGATTGGGCGAAAGCCAAAGCAATGGCACTGTCGTTAAACAATCAGCCAGGGGCAAAAAGCTGGCCGATCACGACCGCGACATTCATACTGATGTACAAACAACCCTCGGATGTTAAAAAATCAAACGAGGTTTTGGCATTCTTTGACTGGGCGTTTAAGGACGGTGGAAAACTGGCTGACGAATTAGACTACGTTGCTATGCCAGCTGCCGCGACCGACTTCATCCGCAAGTCGGTTTGGACACAAATACAAAAATAAAAATTTATCGCTAAGTTCAAAGCCCGGTTAGCCGGGCTTTTTTATAGGAACCTCGGATTTTGTACTGTCAAAATATGCGTCTCGGTCACACCATCACGCGTTTTGGAACGAAGCCAAATCACGGAACCCCGGCTGACATGGATATCACATTTTGGGCTCCCCAATAGATTCGCGACCAACTCTCCAATCCACGGTTGATGCCCAATGAGAAGCGTCGGTCGTTGCAAAGTGGGCCATCTTAAGACAGTCAATACATCGATTACGCTCGTTTGGACGGCCAGTTCATCCCGTATTTTGTAATGACGTGGCAACAGGTCTGCCGTTTGCGTGCAACGGCGTGCAGGGCTGGAAATCACACGTGCTGTTTCCGGTAACCTGCGATCAAGCCAATTTGCCATACGCTCTGCGTGTCGCAGACCGCGCTTAGTCAATGGACGTTGATTATCCAAGCCGACAGAGCTCGAAGCGTCTGCCTCAGCATGTCGCCATAAGATGACGTCCACCGATCAAGACCTATCAGCCAATGGTTGATTCATACCGTTCCATGATCGCCAGGTCCTCGATACACAAGCGTTGCACACCCGCGTCGATGAGCCGACGTGCATCACTCACATGACGGACACCGAAAGCCGATGGCATAAGACCAAATTGGCACGCATATTTCACATGTCGCTCTGTCCATACGCTGTTACCCGCGCAAACGCCTTCGAGCCCTAACGCTTGGGCCTCATAGAAAATCGGGCGCTTAGGCCTGTCGACAATCAGATGGCGTTGCGGAATTTTTAAGGCTTCGCCACAACGAGCGAGTGCGCCAAGAGAACCACAGGCGATGTGCAGTTTGTCTTGTACGTCAGGGAAACGCTGGCACGTCTGCACCAGCGAGTCGACAAGCGAAGACATCGCATTTGCGGTTGCACGCAATTCGATTGTTAGCCGCGTGTCTCGCGCACGCAGCCAATCCAAAACATCTTGCAACACCGGTATCTTCTCGGCCCCCACCCTAAATGGGTGACCCTCAGCGGCATCGAGCTTCTTGAGACGTTGCCAATCGAGGGCGTGCGCAATTCCACGTGTATTGGTTGTGCGCTCTAACCGTTTGTCACGCAGAAAAAAGGGCACACCGTCTCGGCTAATTTGTAGATCTAACCATACGTGGCGCACGCCCAATGATTGCCCGACGTCAAGCGCGGCAATGGTGTTCTCTGGCGCTGATAACCCCGCGCCACCTCGGATAATCCATTCAACCTCGCTCTCGTTGACTTTACGCATCGACGGACCTCTCACTCGCTCACAAGATGAGTTGGACAATACGGCGCTTTTGTGACAACCATGTGACACCCAAACGCCTTAACCACAACCGAGACGCTAAACTTCGGCCTCATGGAAACAGGATCCAACACTTGGCTTGCATCGTTACAACTCGACTACGAGCGGAAGGTGGGTCGCACAGCCGTCACGCACGCCCACAAAGGGCCAATCCGCGTTTTGAAGAGCCTTTACCCCGAGGGCGACGCCATTTGTCACACCGTACTGGTCCACCCGCCCAGCGGGCTTGTCGGCGGCGACACCATTGACATCGCCGTCAGCGTGGGACCCGCTGCACACGCATTGGTCACCACACCGGGGGCTTCCCGCTTTTATCGCTCAACGGGCGAATGGGCGACACAGCAGGTGCACGCGCAGCTGGCAGATGGTGCGCGACTCGAATGGCTGCCACTTGAGACACTTGCCTACAACAACTGCAAAGCCCGAAACACGGCACGCTTCTCGTTGGCTGGAGACTCTGAGTTGATCGCCTGGGATCTAACCGCGCTGGGCCTCCCCCTAGCGGGCCAGCCTTTTGAAAGCGGCACGTTGCGTCAACACCTCGAAGTGGAAGGCGTGTGGCTAGAAAGAGGTGATATCGCCGGTAATGATGACGGCCTCCTGAACAGTGCGCTTGGATTTAATGGGCACCGCTGCGCAGGCACTTTGGTATTCGCGTCTGGCCGATCAATCGCCCCAAATCGGGTCGACATGGCACTAAAAATGTGCATGGATCTGATATCTGCACACGAGTTGTGCACGCAGGCGGGCGTCACACAACCGAATGACCAAGTCATCGTGCTGCGCACGCTGTCTGCCCAAGTCGAGCCGAGTCTTGATTTACTGCGGCAAGTTTGGGCAGCTTGGCGGGCACTGCTTTGGGACCTGCCCACGCACGAGCCGAGGCTCTGGCGCCTCTAGTGACGCAGAGGGCTAGACCGGGCAATTGACGCACGCGGCATGCGTCTTGCTAACGCAATACGTACCAAATTCTTCATGCTGAACCGCTGACTGCCCCACGATGGAACTGACTCCGCGCGAAAAAGACAAACTGCTGCTGTTCACTGCGGCACTGCTGGCCGAGCGGCGCCTTGCCCGCGGACTGAAGCTCAATTACCCAGAGGCGATAGCGTTGATCAGTGCTGCTGTGATGGAGGGCGCACGTGATGGCAAAACCGTTGCACAGCTCATGAGTGATGGTCGAAAGATTTTGACACGCGACGACGTGATGGCGGGTATCCCAGAGATGATTCCGGATATCCAAGTTGAAGCGACATTCCCAGACGGTACGAAATTAGTCACCGTCCATCAACCGATCGAATAGAGCGGCTCCGACCTAGGAAAAAAAATGTTCAACCCAAAGATGAAATGGTTTGCCTTACTGCTCCTGACCTCTTTCCAGGCGCAGGCTCATACCGACCCATTGCCGCAGATGTCGTTCCAAATCGGTCTCCTACACCCGTTGACGGGGATCGACCATTTGCTCGCGATGCTCTTGATCGGGATGACGGCGGCTTTCACACCAAAGACCAAACTATCCCTGCCCATGGTCTTCTCGTTCGGATTACTCATCGGAACACTCGCAGCGGCATGGCTCAATGCCGCTATGAATATAGAGCCGTGGGTTGTGGGCTCTGTCGCGGTGTTTGCCGTTTTGACTTGGGTAAAGACCCGCATCAATGCGACCCTTCAGGTGGCCCTGGTTGGCATCTTTGCAATCGCACACGGCGCCGCCCACGGAATCGCCTTGCCTGCGGCGCCTGAATTCGCAAGCACTGCCGGTCTGCTGATCGGCAGTTTACTTCTGCAATCAATTGGCTACGCAATCGGCCAGCGCGTCCGCCTGAGCGCAAGCCTCGCTGGTGACGCGGGGATAACATCATGATTCCCGGTGAAATTTTGACGGACGATGGGTACCTCGACATCAACACAGACCGACGCACAGTGCGTCTGGTCGTCGTCAATGCGGGTGACCGTCCTATCCAAGTGGGCTCCCACTACCATTTTGCAGAGGTTAATTCAGCGCTGACCTTTGATCGTGAATCGGCACGTGGCATGCGTCTCAACATCGCGGCGGGCACGGCCATCCGATTCGAACCGGGCCAGCAGCGTACCGTCACGCTGGTTGACTATGCCGGTGATCGCAAGGTTTATGGTTTTCGCGGTCTGATAAACGGTCGACTCTCAACCTGAGGAATACGAT
>JALQVQ010000022.1 GCA_023260315.1 Burkholderiaceae bacterium | reverse complement strand
GGGTATAGCCCCGCTCGCGCAGTGCCGCGAACATGAATTCTTCTGGGCCGTTAAGCAATGCAATGTTGCGATGGCCAAAAGCAATTTGACGCTGGGTTGCCAAGAAGAACGCCTGCTCGTTATCCGTATCAACCCAAAACTCGTTACCCTCAGTCTCGGTGCGCCCGTAAGTTACAAACGGCACTTGATGTTTCAATAGCGCCGTCACACGCGGGTCGTCAATTCGGGTGCGCACGATGATGTAACCATCGAACCATTTGGCACGCAGGAACTGATCGTAAAGGGCCAACTCTGCCTTAACAGGCAAGCCGCTGGTGGTACTGACCACGAGGTTATAGCCGCCCGCTTTCAGCCCACGGCTCACACCCCCGAGTAAGCTGGAATACATCGGATCCATGAAGCCGCCAGTGACCTCGTTGGCCGGCAAAATCACGCCAACCGCATATGACTTACCTGACTTGAGACTGCGCGCGCCCGGATGAGGCGTGTAGTTCAGCGCGGCTGCCCGCGCGGTCACTCGCTCGCGGGTGGATTCAGAAACATCGGAATACCCGTTGAGGGCCCGTGAGACGGTCGAAATCGAGAGGCCCAAGTCCTCAGCGAGCTGTTGTATAGACATGCGCAATTATCAGCGGACATCCCGCAAAAACTCAATAACCATTGCCGCTGTCCATGTGAAAGTTTTGCCACCAAGTGGCTCCGCGGTATAGGGGTCGTAGTATTCAGCACAGCCGCTTTTCGCAATGGATCGCAAACTGGCTTGGCGAATGCGCTCTGCCAGTTCTGGCTGTGCGTTCTGGGTCAAACCTTTGATGAGCAAGTAATTCACGACCAACCAGGAGGGACCGCGCCAATACCGTTTGCTGTCAAACCGGGTGTCATCCGGATCATGACTGGCGACGCCGTAAGGTGCGCGGTCTAAGATCTGCCCGATGCGTTGGCATACCTGCGATTGGTTCGGGTGTCCCTCGGGCAATACCAATACGGGCAACAAACCGCCAATACTGGCGCTGTCAACGGGCCGCTTTTTGATGCGGTCGAAAGCAACATATTGGCCTTTATCAGCGCTCCACAATGTGTCCATCGCCTGCAGTGCACGACTGGCGCGCGCCTCAGCCATCTCACTAATCGCCACCTCACCAATTGCTGCGGCCAGTCGCGCGAGGGCTTGATCCGAGTGAATCAAGATCGCATTAAAACCAGGATCCACCACTTGAAACGGCGAGGCGTCATGCAACTTCGTGTTGTCCCAATGACAAGCTCGAAACAGCTCAACCAACGCGATATACCGATCGTATTCAAATTTCGTGGGACGTTGACTTGAATCGACGTGTTGCGTATCCCGACGGGTGTAGGGGGTTACGTGATCTGCGGGTACCGCCGCCAACGCCGTATCCCAGTCACAAGAGTTATCCCGACCCGACTCCCAGGGGTGTAGCAGAGCGACCAAGCCCGTGTCTTGTGGATCACGGCAAGCGTAAAACCATGCATGCCAGCGATTCGCCGCGTTGACCAATTGGCGGCATCGTCCTTTTAGCGCATCGGATTGTGAACCACGGTTCCATAATTGCTCGATGACCAACCCCATCACGGGTGGTTGTGTGATGCCGGAGGTCGGCGTAGCACGACCCGTCCCCCAGACAGCTGGTCCAGGGAAGTAGCCGTCATCGAAGACATGAAAGACGATATGCGGCACCATACCGTCTTCCCACTGGTGAGCGACCAACGATTCAATTTCTTGCCATGCGCGAGACTCGTCGAAAGAGGCCTGCCCGAGAGCCGTAAGGCAAGAGTCCCAATTCCACTGAAATGGATACAGACCGTGCGTGGGGACCGTATAGCTGCCTTTATCGTTGAGCCGCAGAATGCGCTGAGCCTCGCTCAACATCTCTTCCGAGCTCGATAGGGTACTTGTACTCATGATTCTGACTTCACTGATTGACCCTCGGGCGTGAACCAACGAACACGCTCTAAGTCAGGTTGTAAAAAAATTGATTGCCCTTTTGATAGTGTTGCGGTACTGCTCAACGCCGCCCTGAATACCGCGCTATCCTGAACATCCGTCACCAATACGTTGGGACCCAACGGTTCGATCAAATCGGCTTGGCAACTAAACCCGGCGTCACCAACCTGCATGTCCTCAGGTCGAATGCCGAGCAGCAGTTCACGGTACCCCAGCGGGCCGTGTAAGCGCAGACCCCGCGCCTCAAAAATGCCGTCCTGAACCGCGTGTGCGGGGATAAAGTTCATCGGCGGATTACCGATAAATCCGGCAACGAAGGTGTTGACAGGGTTTCTGTAAATCTCCAACGGTGTATCGCACTGCACGATCACGCCTTGGTGCATGACGGCAATGCGATCCGCCAAACTCATGGCCTCGACTTGATCGTGCGTGACATAAATGGTGGTGGTTTTGCTTGCTGCCAAAATCGACTTCAATTCGGCGCGCATCTCAAGGCGCAATAACGCATCCAAATTCGACAGGGGTTCGTCCATCAGCATCACGCGCGGCTCAACTGCCAACGCACGTGCCAGGGCCACGCGCTGGCGTTGCCCGCCGGACAACTGCCCCGAATACCGATCCAGTAACGCCTCTAGGTGGACCATGCGAGCGACCTGATTAACCTTGGCCGATACGATCTCCTGCGGGCGCTTTTGCATGCGCAAACCAAACGCGATGTTTTCAAATACCGTTAGGTGTGGAAACACGGCATAGTTTTGAAACACCATGGCCAGCCGTCGATCTTTGGCCTGCAACTGATCGATGCGCTCACCACCGACATGCACCTCGCCGATATCAGCCGTTTCGAGACCTGCAATGATGCGCAGCAACGTTGATTTACCGCAACCGGACGCGCCTAACAGGACCAAAAACTCTTGGTCAGCCACCGCCAATCCAATCCCCTTGAGAGCGTCATAGCTCCCAAAGGATTTGGTGACGTTTTGAATTGCAATATTTGCCATAAGTTAACGATTCGAAATGCCCCACATCGCAAAGAGATGCTTACGGATTAAAAACATGAAGGTCGCTGCAGGCAAAACCAACAAAGCGCCACCCGCAAACTTCATGTGCATGGGTGATACATCGAGGTTTTGAAGCAAGAAAGCAGTGAGTGTGCGGTTCTGAATCATCAGGACGGAACTGGCGAACACCTCGTTCCACGAGATGACGAAAGCAAAAATCGCGGACGCAGCCAACCCAGGCAACGCAATCGGCAACACCACTCGCCTGAAGGCTTGCACTTTGGTGCACCCAAATACCCAGGCCGCCTCCTCCAGCTCAGTGGGCACCCCGCTAAATAATGAGAACGTAATGAGCACCGCAAACGGCAAGGCCAGCATGGTGTGTACCAACGCCAGCCCGACGAGGGTGTCGTCAACACCGAGCCGGATATAAAGAACCGTCAAGGGCAAAGCCAGTAGCGGCAGCGGGAAGGCACGGGTCAGCAAAATAAGTAAGCGGAACGTCCCCTTACCCCTGAACTCGTAGCGGGCCAACGCATAGCCCGCAGGGGCACCCAACCCGATACTGAAAACCATCGTGATTGCAGCCACGATTAGTGAATTCACCAACGAGGTCAGCACGCCGTCAAAGCCAAGCAAAAATGACAAACTCTCGTGATTCATCTCAGGAACGAACGCTTTTGGAAACGCGTTCACCGCCTCTTGAGATGACCACGCATTGACCACCAGAAAATAAATGGGTAGCAGTACCCAGACCGTCGCAATCGCCGCCCCTACCAGCAGCAGACGCCGTAGCCGCCTTTGAGCAACATCAATCGTGATCAACGGTGTGCTCATAAGCCCGCCCCTCGTGGCACGCGTAACCAACGCAGGTAAACCAAAGTCACACCAACCGACAGCGTCAAAATAACGAGTGCAAAGGCGGCCGCAACAGGGCCATCTTGCAACGCAAATTGCCAGTTGTAGGTCTCGCCCATCAGCACGGGGAACTTGGTACCAGACAACGCAGCCACCACCGCAAAAACCTCAAGTGCCAGGATGGACCGTAAGATCAATGCGGTTTGTAAACTGGGACGCAACAAAGGCAGAGTCACTTTGGTGAATTTGGCCCAAGCACCTGCTCCAAATACCTCGGCGGCCTCAGCGTATTCCTTGGGAATCAGGCCAATACCGGATACCAAGATGACCAACACGATCGCTGTAGAGCGCCAAATTTCAGCCAACACAATCGCCACCAGGGTGGCGAACGTATCGTTGAATCCCAATATAGAAACGGGCGCATCCACAACGCCCAGCCCTATCAGCGCACTGTTTAAAAAACCTGTTTGCTCAAAAATACCCAGCCAAATAATGCCAGCAGCCAAATCGGAGATACCAAGCGGAATCGTCCAAACGTAAAGCAAGGTGTCACGTCCCGACTTCACACGGGTTAACAACTGCGCCAACGACAGCGCAACAACCATCTGTAAAGGCACCACCAGTGCGGTCAACAATAGCGTGTTCTTTAACGCGGTGCCAAACTTCCAATGCCCCACCATGGTCTGGAAGTTCTCAAGCGAATAGCCACCGCTCTTGGCCGTAAATGCCTCCAGCGTCACCAAGCTGAGCGGGTACAGGAACAGCGCTACCGTGAATAAAGCCGCGGGCGCGATGAGCCAGTAAGGTAGAGATTTATTGGTCATAAATGCAGCCTGCAAACCCACACGCGAGGCGTGTGGGTTTACGTCGACACCGATTTATTAAGGTTTACTTAACAGGACACGCACCAGCTGAGATTTTGTCAGGCTCCCAGCAGGGTGCATTGGCCTCAACCATGATGGCGCGCAATGCTGCGGCTTGCTCATCCAACACCGGCTTGATGGGCTGCCCCGCCAATACGATGCGCTCAAAAGCATCCACATACACTTGATTGAACTTGCCGCCCAGATTGCCCAAACCTGCGGGCAACATACCGGGGTTTGCATCCGCTGAACCCGCCTGTGCTTTCACTGCTGCGGCAGAGATACCCACAGCCGGTGGGAAGTCGCCTGGAATCGTCACTTCCGCGGTTGGGAAGAAATTGGTTGCCTTCAACATGGCCAACTGCACTTCCGGCTTCAACAGGTGCGCAACCACCTTCTCAGCGGCGGCACGGTCGGGTGCTGTTTTGGGAATCGCTAAACCTGCCAATACCGGCATGAAGCCTCGGCCAGTCGGGCCTGCGGGCGCAGG
>JALQVQ010000128.1 GCA_023260315.1 Burkholderiaceae bacterium | reverse complement strand
CTCTTTGGAGGCCGCAATATCCAGACCGAGGAGTTCAGATAGGCGAAGTCCACAACCGTACAGCAACTCGACCAAGCAGCGATCTCTCGCCTCAAGCGCCGGGTCGATCTCGGTGTCGGCGCGTTCGAAATCGGCCAGCTGAACAGCCACATCGACGGCCAAGGCTTTGGGAAGGGGTTTCGCAGCCTTTGGCGCACGAACGTCAACCACCGGATTGGCAGCAATTTGTCCTTGTTGCCCGAGCCACTTATAAAAACCACGCCAGCTGGACAACACACGCGCAATGCCGCGGCCGTTGCGGCCCGCGCTGTTCAGCGCCCCAACCCAACGCCTAATATGGGCAGGCTGCACATTGACAATGGGGACTGCCAAGGCCGTTGTCCGCGCCTCCAAGTCAATCAGGTCGTCCCGGTAAAGCGTTTGGGTTCGCTCGCTGAGCCGCTTTTCATAGCGAATGTGATCCAAGTAACGTTGGATAAGTGGGTCGCGCGGCGCAACAGGCATGGGGGTCAGGGCAATAGGCGGCTCAACGCTGCACTCGCCTGTGCGCTGATGCGCTCCAGAAATAAAGTCCCCATGTCAGCGGTGAAACGCGTGGCATCATCCGACGCCAATACCATCAAGCCAAACACAGGCGATTCGATATTGACGCGAAGAGGGATGACCGCCATTGACGCCACACTGTCCCCATCCGCCAGCCAATTCAGCAAAGGCAAATCACGGCGAACACCGCAATAGGCGTCGGTTAATTCGTCCGCATATGTTTTGATGGCGCTCTCCACGGGCTCGGCATACGGCTTGCCCTTGAACGCATCAGCAACACCCCAAAGACGAAGAGCCACCTGGGGAATTTCGTAAATCGCCGCCAGCCGAAGCGTGGCCACATCGACCAAGGCATCGGCATCGCGCGCGGTTAACAGGGCACACGTCCAGTCCTGTAATTTGTCAGCAATGGTGACGTTGCTTTGGCCGTAACGTATCATCTGCGCCGCTTTCAGCTCGAGGTCACGGACCTTACCGCGCAAAATTTCAGCCTGACGCTCTTGCAAACTGATCGCGCGATGGCTGTGCGGGCTTGTTAACTGAACGGTCGCGAGCACCTCGTTATGGCGCTCGAAAAAATCTGGCGTATTCGACAGGTATTCCGCGATGTCATCTTCGGTAATTGGGGGCAGTGAATTGGCACTCATGGCTTTACTTTTTTAACGTTTCGAGGGTGTAGTCTAGATCAAGCATCAGGGACGTCAATGACGCCCTCAAACACCGCTGCAGCAGGCCCCATCATCCAAACAGGTTGGCCAAGCCCCGCCCAAGCAACCGTCAACGTACCGCCGCGTGTATCGACGCGGACCGTTTCATCGAGGAGGCCCCAACGGATGCCCGTCACAACAGCGGCGCACGCGCCAGTGCCACAGGCCAGGGTTTCGCCAGCCCCACGCTCATACACGCGCAGCTTAATGTGGTCACGCGCAACCACCTGCATGAAGCCTGCGTTGACACGATTCGGGAACCGGGGATGCGATTCAACCCACGGGCCCCACAGCGCAATGGGGGCACTGCCAACGTCGCCAACCACCTGCACCGCGTGCGGGTTACCCATCGACAGGACGCCTACCGACATTTCTGCTGGCCACACTGCCGAGCCGAGGGCCGAACCATCGGGCTTACTTTGACTGGCGGCGTCCAAGGTCCACGCCTCCCAGTTCCCGTAGGGCTCAGCGCTCAGCGCTTGGGGGTCGAACGGGACCTCAAGGGGTTCAAAAACGGGCAACCCCATATCCACCCGAACCTGACCATCGACCGCCTCGGTTAGCTCAATTTGCCCCTTGGCCACGTCAACCCGAATCGTGCGCTTGTCGGTCAGGCCTTTGCTGCGAACGTAGCGAACAAAACAACGTGCGCCGTTGCCGCAGTGCTCGACCGTTTCGCCATCCGCGTTGTGAATCACGTACGCAAAGTCGGCGTCCGCGCTCTTTGGCGCTCGCACGGATAGCACCTGATCCGCGCCCACGCCAAAGTGGCGATCCGCCAGAAAGCGGATTTGTTCGGGCGTCAGACCGAGAACGTTTTGGGTCTCATCCAACACCACAAAGTCGTTACCCAGACCATGCATTTTTGTGAATTCGATTTTCATACCTGCATTATCGGCCGCAACCAGACACGAAGCCAACACCCGGGCGAGCGTATTAGCGGCAAAATATCGCCATGCCACGACAAGACATGCAATGCCACCCCCACCGCGAGCCGGCGCCGGCGCGTGCTGCGGCGACCATCATTTTGCTGCGCGACACGCCGCAGGGCCTGGAAGTACTGATGACACGGCGATCGGCCACAGCCAGCTTCGCACCGGGGGTCTACGTCTTTCCGGGCGGCGCCATTGATGCAGCCGACAGCAATCGCCATCAGGACGCCCCAAACGACGACTGGGGTGTCTGCTTTCGCCCAACCCAACCAGACGATTTACGAACTGCCGCCTTGGCTGCCATACGCGAGAGCTTTGAGGAGTTGGGGATTCTGCTCGCCTGCCAAGGTAACGATTGGGCGACAGACGACGTTATTCAAAAACTTGACCGGCACGCAAATTTCTACGACGAATGCAATGCGCACGGTCTTACGCTGCGCGCGGACCAGGTTTTGAGTTTTACCCGCTGGATCACGGATCGTGATTTGCGCAAGCGCTTTGATGTGCCGTTCCTGATCGCGCGGATGCCACCTAACCAGACGCCTGTGGCGGATGAGTCAGAGCAGTTTGAGCCGGTGTGGGTCCGACCAGCCGACGGTTTGGCGGCATTTGAGCGAGGTGACTTCGAAATCATCTACCCAACCATCAAGACACTGCAGCAGCTCTGCGCATTTGCAAACGTGGACGCGGCCTTAGCCGCCTGCGCCCCCGAGCAGCCACTCTACGTCACCTGCCCACGTGCCGCAATTTTGAACGGGCGAGAGGTTCGGTACATGGAGCATGAGCCACCTTTTGGCGAACTCGCCTTGGTCTGCCCTGACGGACAAACACTGCATGCCCTCGATTGGCAGAGCCTGCAACCCGTCCCCTTACTCAAAAACGTCCAGCGATTGACCTGCGCCAATGCCGGCGTGATGACAGGCCCTGGCACGAACAGCTACATCATCGGCACACCGGACACCGGTTACATCGTCGTGGACCCAGGCCCCGTTGACCCTGCACACACCGACCGACTGCGCGCCGCTACCAATGGTGATATTCGAGCCATTATTTGCACACACTCACACCCAGACCACTCGCCAGGAGCCGCTGACCTGAAAGCCCGATCACGCAACGCATCAACAGGCGAGCCACCGGCGATACACGGACGACCGCACGGACCCAATGCCAGGCCAGATAGCCATTTTGAGCCCGATGTCATTTTGCAAGATGGCGACCGCGTGACGCTCTCAGGTGACACACAACACACCCTTCAAGTCATCGTGACGCCCGGGCATACCGAAAACCACATCTGCCTCTTACTTGAAGAGGACGGTCTGCTCCTTTCAGGTGACCACATCCTGAATGGCAGCACCACGATCATCAACCCCAAAGATGGCCACATGGGCGACTACTTGGCGTCGCTCGACAAGCTGCAAGCGGCCTGCGAGGGCCATCACGTTGAATTCATATTGCCGGCACATGGGCATGTACTCGACCGTGCCGGCGATGTGATTGCCAACCTCAAAGCGCACAGACTGAAACGCGAAGCCAAAGTAAAAGCCGCGATCGATGCGAACCCCACCGGGAACATGGATACATGGGTCGCTGTCGCCTATGACGATACGCCTCAGGTGCTGTGGCCGCTCGCCAAACGATCGATGCTGGCCCACATTGACCACCTGCGGGCATCAGGCGAGGTGCCCTGAGCACGGCCATGAGCACGGTCAGCCTGCTCTTTGTTTTTGCGACGATCGCTGGTATGGCCTCAGCGATTGGGGGCATGGCCTGTCGCTGGCTGGGGTTTGATCGCCCCAACGCAAACCCCTACACCCTGCACGCCATGACGGCTTTTGGTGGTGGCTTGCTGCTGTCCGCTGTTGCCTATGGCTTGACGCCTGCAGCGATGGCTGACCTGTCGCCAGTGACCTTGGCCGCTACATTTTTGAGCGGTGGTGTGGCGTTTTACGCTGTGGACCGGATGCTGGCAAAGCGCGGTGGACATCGCGCCCAATTTCTCGCCATGCTGCTCGATGCGCTGCCTGAAGCGCTCGCCATGGGCGCACTTTTCAGCACCGCGCCAGCGGTTGGCATGCTGCTGGCGACCTTCGTCGGCTTACAGAACCTGCCCGAGGGGTTCAACGCCTACCGCGAATTACGCATGGGTGGTTTGAGCAGCGGCAAAACGCAGCAGCTCCTCTTGAGTATGGGGATCTTGGTACCGCTCGTTACATGGCTTGGCTACGCAGCGCTGAATACCCACCCCACACTGACCGCTGCCGTCATGTCGTTTTGCGCAGGTGGGTTGGTGTACTTGCTTTTCCAAGACATCGCACCGGCCTCGGCATGGAAAGGGCATTGGTCACCGCCTCTCGGCGCCGTCCTCGGTTTTTCAGTGGGTATGCTGTGCGCGCAAACGCTACACATCCAAGGGCAGGCTTGATCGGACCGAAGAAGCCCAACAAAGCCTGCACCGCTTAAAGCCTACTCACGCGAGAATCACTGCACCTGACGCTATCAAATCATCCCAATTACCCTGAGGACCGTTCGGGTTATGGATGGTTAACTGCGTGAAAGTCAAATCAAGTGGTAGGTCAGGTTTGTGGCCTGCTCGGTAAACATTGACGTGGAGGTTGCCGTCGATGCCTGTATCCTTAAATTGCAGCAGTCCCCCGTCATCAAGAATCCCACTCAGGTCTAATTTGTCCCCGCCGTTGTGATCGAAGTCAGTGATGAAGGCCCGTTTCATACCGTACCAAGATAAATCGCTTGTCTGTAAATACCAGGTGTCCTGGCCCCCGCCGCCGTTCAAAAGGACGTCAGCGCCAGCACCGATACCGGTGAAACTTTCGTTACGCTCAGAACCATCGAATTTCTTGAAAAAGGAAATGCCGTTGGGGATGTAGAGATCGTGGGGCGTAATGTTCACAGCGTATGTACTGTGCACGATGGCCTCCTCTGGCGTGCCCCAGGCGCCAACGAGAATCGATCCCAGCTTCGCGGTAACGGCATCAACCTCTGCGTTGATGAGATAACCTTGCCCTTCCCAACCTTCACCATCATGGGCGAACGTTAGTTTGGTCTGCGGCTGACCATCAGCGTCGTAAACGCCTTTCACAAGCAAATGGGCAAAGGAGGCGCCTGAGGCTGATGTGATTTTGTCAAACTCAAGATCGAAATCTACCAACGTTTGATTGCCCTCAACGCTACCGTCCCAAGACATTTGATGGTCGTTGGAGTAGTGCACAAAATGCGCCAAACCGCCCGCGTCGTCAAATTGTGCTTGAGTCACACCTTGCAATATGACGTTAGAGGTTCCGCTCGCGTGCTCGATACGCAGTCCGTCCGCTGTATCAGCTGTGGTCGCAAAGCGCGCACCAACAAAGTCCTTAAAGATCACACTATCGTTTTGCAAATCAAAATCAGTGACGGTCACGACATCCAACGTACCCGGCTTACCAGCGACAACGTTGACGATGTCACGCCCTGCATGTGTCGTAACGCGGTCGCTACCACCCGCCGTCCAGAACGTGTTGTCGTATTGATTGCCGTCCAAGGTGTCGCTGGCGCTGGTGCCCCAAGGCGTCGCGCGCCCACCAAACTCTTTAAAGTAAAAAGCCACACTGGTTCCGGTCTCGTCCGATGCCACGCCCTTACCAGTTAAGAAGTCGACGGTCGCACTTGCGCCACCCAAGTGGGACGCCGCAACCATGCCAGATAGAGAAAACTCAACCTGCTCGCCTTTCCACTCCCACGTCCTGTCGACGATGTCTGCCCAATCAAACCCCTCAGCTTTCAGGTTGCGGGTAATGTAGTCGTAGTTGCTTTTCCAGATATCTTGAATCGCGAGTTCCTGCTTGCCTTCGTCCTTCAGATCTTGGAGGCTGTTGATGCCGTGGCGACCCGTAAACTCGCCTTCCCAAAAGTTACCGCGTGTCAAAATAATTTTTGCACCCCAAGGCAACGTAACCGGCTGCTCAAACTGCCCCGGTTGCCAAACCGTATCAGCTGTCCAGATGTAGTACTTCGGCAGTCCCGTCGCCGCGTCCACCGGGGGACGATAAAGACCCGCCTCTGCGGCAACCGCCTCACCCATTTGATAGCCTACAAACCCCCAAGTGTTGGTGGATTTGTATTGCATCTCATGCAAGGTGGCCTTCGTTGCTGTGGAGGGATCAAACATGTGTCCGATTTCCAAAACGTCAAACCACTCTTTTACGGTGTATTGCTTTGATTTGAGTTGCCCGTTTGCATCGGTATCAGGCCAACGCTTCTTCCCTGTTGCATCGACATCAGGAATCGAATACGTGATGACTGACTTGTCATAATTTTCGATATACCAATCTAACCGCTCGGGATTGATTCCCGATTCAAACGCACGCAGTTCAGTTTGGAAATCCAAGAATGAACCGACCTCTTTTATTGGCGTCGGCGAAGGGACTGGTGCGGGTTCCGCGACTGGTGCAGGTTCCGGGACTGGTGCAGGTTCCGGGAGTGGTGCAGGTTCGGGGACCGGTGCAGGCTCCGGGGTAGGTGATGGCGCGGGTGCAGAAATGGCGTCTGCATTCGCCAAAGCGATCAACTTGGCTGTCAATCCGTCGTCCTTCGACAAGATATGGACGGATGCATCGGCGGCGGTCACGCCCACCAAGGTCAAGCTCTGATCATTGCCGACAACACTGAGTTTGACCCATCCCTCCGGGCTAATCGTGAGGTCAATGTTGTCTTGACCAAAATTCCAGCCGAGGTCCAAACGATCACTTGCCCCCATCTGATGCGTCGTATGTTGGCCCCACGACCACCCCATGGACACGACGGCGACCCACATTGGCTCCGTATTCATCGTGCGCGGGGCCGGGGCCGTGGTCGGGGCCGTGTCCTCAGCGAAGCTCTACCGATGCATGAACGGGAATCGGGTCATGTTCGTGACGCTCATGCTGCTGACCGGACTCATCATGGTGTTACCCGTGGTGACGGATGTGGTGACCATGCACGTCTTGTTCGGCCTGCTTGGGACGTGCACGTCAATCACCGACACGGGGTGCCAGATCCAGACGCGCAAGGTGCACGGCGCCAAGGCGGGGCCATGGCTCGGGGTCAACACGGTTGTCTTCTCGCTCTCGGGCGCCTTCGTGCCCCTGATTGCTCTGGCCACGGACAACTTGTTTGCTCAGTGCGGCATCCTTGCGGGCGTGACCCTGATCTCGGCCGTGTCCATAATGGTG
>JALQVQ010000059.1 GCA_023260315.1 Burkholderiaceae bacterium | reverse complement strand
TAGGCCTTGGGTGCAGCGACAGCCGGCGTGGACGGCGGCGCTGGGGCCACGGGCGTTTTGGCCTTGAAAGCCTCCAACTCTTCAGCCGTGGCCTGTAGCTTGACGGGTTCGCTCACATCAAGGGGCTTGGCAATCGAGTCGACAAACTTTGCCTCGGTTGGCATCTCGTCGCCTTCAAAACGCGCCAACAGATCGCCCTCAAACCAAAGGCTCAGACGGCGTTTCTGCCCGGGGGCATCCGCACTCAAGCGTGAAAAGACATAATCCCAGCGGTCTGCATGAAAGGCGCTTTTAAGCAGCGGCGTCCCCATCAGGCGCGTGACCTGGGCCCGAGACATCCCGACCTTCAGCAGGGCCACCTGCTCTGCGGTAACCACGTTGCCTTGCAACACATCCGGACGGTAAATGCCTAACGCCGATCCGTAACCTTGATCATCAGCGGTTGTACACGCTCCGAGCGCAACGACGACAGCCACCAAGGAGAGCGGACGCAAAACTCGGCAAGTGAAATTTGAAAAATTTGGCATCAGATAAAGGCACCGTTAGGGGCAGAAAGCCCCGATTGAAGTTGCCCCCAACAAAGGGTAAAAGGGAGACAACTATGATGCAAAGATTGTAGTTCAGGGGGTGACCCTTGATCAGCGACACACAATGACGCCCCCGTGCCTATTTTTTAATCGAAACGCATGAACACCCTCGACGAACTCAAAAACACGGGCTTGAAAGCCACAGGCCCTCGACTCAAGATCCTGGAAGTCTTCCAAAGTGCCAACCAGCGACATTTGAGTGCGGAAGACGTCTACCGGCTGCTACTCGATGACAAGGCCGACATCGGTCTGGCGACGGTTTATCGGGTGCTGATGCAGTTTGAACAGGCCGGACTGCTGCTGCGAAGCAATTTTGAGTCGGGCAAGGCCGTTTACGAACTCGATGCTGGGCAACACCACGATCACTTGGTCTGCTTGGACTGCGGCCGTGTGGAGGAGTTCATGGATGCCGAGATCGAGCGGCGCCAGCATGACATAGCCAGCTCACGCGGCTTCAAGCTACAGGAACACGCGTTGGCGCTTTATGCGCACTGCACACGAAAAGATTGCCAATATCGAGGGAGTTAAAAGGCCGAAGGGCCATTAATCAAGGCCATTTTCCATGGCCAAGCGTTGGCGCTCGACGAAATCGGTGTAGGTGTCAATGCCACGCAGTTGCAAGATGGTGTTGCGTACCGCCGCCTCAACCAATACCGCGATGTTCCGACCCGCAACCACCTGGATCACAACCTTCCGAACGGGAACACCGAGCACATCTTGAGACAGTGCTTGATGCGGCATGCGCTCGTATTTCCGCTCCATGGTTTCCTTGCGTACCAAGTGAACGATTAGTTTGAGGCGCAACTTCCGGCGCACCGCAGTTTCACCGAAGATCGCTTTGATATCGAGTAAACCAATCCCACGCACCTCCAGCAGGTTGCGCAAAAGCTCAGGACAGCGCCCTTCGATGGTTGCCTGATTGATTCGAAACAGATCGACCGCATCGTCCGCCACCAGTCCATGCCCCCGTGAAATAAGCTCAAGGCCCAGCTCGCTTTTGCCCAAACCGGATTCTCCGGTAATCAACACGCCCATCCCCAAGATGTCCATGAAAACGCCATGCATGGTCGAGCGTTCAGCGAAATGTTTGGACAGGTAGGCGCGCAGGACGTCGACAACAAACGCCGCGGACTCATGCGTGGTGAACAAGGGGATTTGCGCCCGCTCGCACATGGACAGTAACTCTGGCGGGGCGGTTTGCCCGTCAGCGAGAAAGATGGCAGGGGGCTCCAGGGTGACGATACGCGCGACGCGGCGCGCGCAATCAGTGCCCTCACCTCGGGCAAGGTAAGCCACCTCCCGCTCACCCAAGACCTGTACACGGTAAGGGTGGATGTAGTTCAGGTAACCAACAAGGTCAGCGCCGGACCGGGCGGCGCGCGGCTCGGGCGGGCTGGGACACAGCGCGACGACGGCGTCGGGGCCGGCGCGGCGGGCCGAGAGCGTCGGCGGGTAGCCGCAGATCGGCGTGCCGTCGCGGAACACGCGGGGCTGCCAGCGGCCGTCC
>JALQVQ010000133.1 GCA_023260315.1 Burkholderiaceae bacterium | reverse complement strand
GTTGCCGATTCAGGCACGCAACTCAGACGACGGCGCCGCCGGTGACTTCAAGGACGATGCCATTGATGTAGCTGGCATCATCGCTGGCCAGGAAGGCATAGGCGTTGGCGATATCTGCTGGGTCGCCCATACGCCGCAGAGGGATTTGATTTTTCATCCCCTCCAAAACCTTTTCGGGGATGGTTTTTATCATCGGCGTATCAATAAATCCAGGCGCAACCGCGTTGACCCGAATACCCTTTGGGCCCAACTCACGCGCCCACGTTTTGGTAAATCCAATGACGCCCGATTTCGATGCAACGTAATTGGTCTGTCCGAAGTTACCGTAGATACCCACCACGGATGATGCATTCAAAATCACGCCAGAGCCTTGGTTAATCATCGTTCCGACGACCGCTTGCGTGAAGTGAAAAACGCCGCGAAGGTTCACATCAATGACTCGGTCGAATTGTTCGATGGTCATTTTCTGGAGGCGGGCATCTTGAGTAATGCCCGCATTGTTCACCAAAATATCAATGTGGCCGAATTGGTTGACTGTCTCAGCAACCACAGCATCAACCATGGGCCGCTGCGTGACGTCGACAACAAAACCCAAGGCTCTCACACCCAAAGTAGAGCATGCGTCCACGGCTGCGTCGACGGCGCCCTGCCTGACATCGCAGATCACGACATGGGCACCTTCATGCGCAAATTTCAATGCGGTTGCGAGACCAATACCTTGGCCTGCGCCGGTGACGATCGCGACACGGTTATCTAATTTTTTCAATGCGGTCACTCCGTTGAATGGGTTACTCGGTGCTGTCGCTGGCTCGGACGCTCGGCGCTCGGCTGAGCGCGTTGTTTGCGTCAACAAGCTTACCGAGCAGTGTCAAGAAAATAGCCTGTTCCTGTTCGTTCAATGGCGCAACCAATAGGCTTTGCACGTTATCAACCAGCGGATGGGCCGCATGCAAGAGGTCGATGCCAGCGGGCGTGATGTACAGCACGCGTAAACGCCGGTCGTTGGGGGCGTTTCGCCGCTCTACGGTGCCGCGGGTTTCCAATCGGTCAATCACGCCTGCTGTTGTCGATGTGTCTAAAGCAATCCGCTGTGCAAGCGTTCGCTGGTCAATGCCAGCGTTCGCAGCGATGGTTTTGAGTGCGGCAAATTGGACGGGCGTGATCCCGATATCGATCAATTCTGAGGCGAAAGTCCCCACCGCAATTTGGTGCAAACGCCGAATCAGATGCCCTGGCATCGCGTCGAGCTTAGAGCCGGTGAGGGCGCTTGGATACGTCTCTTGGTGATGGTTTTCAGTGGCGGACATCGGGGGCAATCACATTTTTTGGGTGTTGCCGCTTTCTATCGCCACGCTCATCACCGGTACCCTCATGAAACCGCAGCAGCCTCAGTCAAGCGAAGAATTCGGTGTCCACTTCACTTTGCGCTTGTGCGTCATAACGGTTACCGGTCACGGTTGATTGGTTGATCAGCGAATCGAGGCGACTCAGCACATCAGCGCTCAGATGGACCTCATCTGCGCGGGCATTCTCGTGAACGTGGGCAACGCGGGTGGTACCGGGGATAGGGTGTATGTGCGCACCCTGGTGCAAGAGCCATGCAATCGCCAACTGTGCGGGCGTGCAACCAACCTCCGCTGCGATTGCGTTGTAGCGTGGGAGCAAAGCGAGGTTTTTTTCCAAGTTATCGGGTTGGAATCGCGGCATGCCACGGCGGATATCTTTGGGGCCAAACTGATCAGCGGTGCGCACGCTATCCGCCAAAAAGCCACGTGCAACTGGGCTGAATGCGACCAACGCGACCCCAAGCTCACGACAGGTTGCATCGACTGAAATTTCTGGATTCCGCGTCCACAGCGAGTATTCGGTTTGTACCGCCGCGATTGGGTGTACCGCGTGTGCCTTTCGCAACGTCTCGCTGGACACCTCGGACAGACCAATCGCCCTGATTTTTCCAGCAGAGACCAGGTCTGCCAAACCGCCCACACTCTCCTCAATGGGAACCTGTTTGTCCCAGCGGTGGAGGTAGTAAAGATCGATCACGTCTGTCTTGAGACGTCGCAAGGCATCCTCGCAGGTCTTTTTTATGGTTTCTGGCCGACCGTCAATGACACGCACTTTCTTGCCGCTACCATCCACGTCGACGCCTTGCATCCCACATTTACTGGCGAGGGTAAATTCGTTTCGATGCGCCGATAGGAATTCACCGACCCAGGTTTCCGATTGGCCAAACCCGTAAAGGGCCGCTGTATCAAAATGTGTAATCCCGGCGTCGAGCGCTGCCCTTAAGACCTTTCCCGCTTCTGCATCGCTCAAACGCTCGCTGTAAGCGTGACAGATGTTCATGCAACCAAAGCCAGTTGCTGAAACGGTAAAGGGTCCAAGTTGGCGGGTGATCATAGGGCGGTGTTTAGGACAGTTGTTGTTCAAGTTGGTGCATGGTTTCGTAGCACGGCAACACGCTGGCTACACTGCTGTTGGGCTCGCGGCCCTCGCGAATCGCAGCAAAGAATTCCCGGTCTTGTAACTCGATGCCGTTCATGCTGACAGCCACCTTTGAGACGTCGATCGGTTCTTCCTTGCCGTTAAACAAGTCATCGTAGCGCGCGATATAGGTTCCCGTGTCACCAATGTAACGAAAGAAAGTGCCCAGAGGCCCGTCGTTATTGAAACTGAGGCTGAGCGTGCAAATGGCACCGTTCGCGGCCTGCAGCTGGATGCTCATATCCATCGCGATACCAAGCGTTGGGTGAATAGGGCCTTGTACAGCGTTCGCTTTCACCACTGGGCTGCCTGCTTGGTAAGTAAAAAGATCGATGGTGTGAGCGGCGTGGTGCCACAACAAATGATCGGTCCAACTGCGGGGTTGCCCCAACGCATTCATGTTCGTGCGTCTAAAAAAGTAAGTCTGAACATCCATCTGTTGGATGTTGAACTCACCGGCGTGGATTTTTTTATTCACCCATTGATGGCTGGGGTTGAAACGCCGCGT
>JALQVQ010000170.1 GCA_023260315.1 Burkholderiaceae bacterium | reverse complement strand
CTGGGTACATGGCCAGAGCGGCCAAGGGCGATAACTCCAGAAAAGGTGTGCCGGGGTCGAGCAGCAAAGCCACCCGCTCACGCGGCGGCAGCTTGCCCCGCGCCAGCTGCTTGGCCCTGGCGACCTCGCCGCCGCCCAAAGCGCTGCCATGTATTACTGGGAAAACGTGGCGAAGTCGCGCGAAACGTTCCAAGGAGCGTGGGTCAAAAGTGGCGACAAATACGTGCGAAACGCGGACGGTACCTACACTTATGCGGGCCGTTCGGATGACATGTTGAAGGTGAGCGGCATTTATGTCTCGCCATTTGAGGTCGAGGCGACTTTGGTCCAACACACGGCGATCTTGGAAGCGGCGGTCATCGGTGTGCCCGATGCCAACGGCTTGACGCGTGTCAAGGCTTACGTGGTTTTGAAAGATGGCGCAACCGCGACATCGGAGGAATTGCAGGCGTTCGTCAAAGAACGATTGGCGCCCTACAAATACCCACGCCAAATTGAGTTTTTAGACGAGCTGCCCAAAACCGCGACAGGCAAAATTCAGCGCTTCCGTCTGCGGGCTGCCAACGCCTGATGCCCATTCAGACGCCTGAGTCATCGCTTCCGCGCGTCCATCTGTCAGCCGTTGGTTACGGTGGCGAGGATGCATGGGTGCCGGTTGCACGCTACAACACACCGCAAGAGACAGGGGCAGATTTGGGGCCTTTGTTCGTGTTTCTGCACGAGGGCTTGGGTTGTATTGATATGTGGCGGGGCTTTCCCCAACAGGTCTGCGAAGCACTTGGTGTTGAGGGGCTTGCTTACTCAAGGCCTGGTTATGGTTACGCGACGCCGCGTCCCGCAGGCGAGCAATGGCCGCTGACATTCATGCACCACCAAGCGACCGTGGTCTTGCCTGCTTTGCTGAAGGCCTGCGATGTTGACGTCAAGCGGCGCAAGGTCTACTTGGTTGGCCATTCCGATGGGGCCAGCATCGCTTTGCGTGCTGCCGCTGAGGCGCCCAATGATTACGCGGGCGTGGTGGCGATCTCACTGCATGTGTTTGTCGAAGCCATTGGCCTTCAAAGCATCCGCGAGGCGCGTGCGGCGTTTGATGAGGGCACGTTCGCGGCGCGCTTGGCGAAATATCACCCTGATCCCGCCTCGCCTTTTGACGGCTGGGCGGGTGTTTGGCTCCACCCTGAATTTGAAAAATGGACGATGACGGCGCCCATGCGGCACATCACCGCACCGATTCTGGCGATTCAAGGTACGCAAGACCCTTATGGCACCATGGCACAGGTGTTGTCGTTGCAATCGGCCGCAGTCAATGCGCGGCATTTTCACACGTTGGCTGTGGCCAAAGGGGGGCATGACCCCCATCGGGATGACCCCGAAGAAGTGATCAAAGCCATACGCAATTGGTGGCTGGTGTAAAGTCTTGGATTGCCCTGGCTTTGGGCGCACTCCAAGGATTTCCTGTGACGATGACTGACGCTTCCGTACCCTTTGACTTGGTTGTGATTGGCGGTGGCTCTGGCGGCGTGGCCTCGGCGCGGCGTGCCGCTGCCCACGGCGCGAAAGTCGCGCTCGTTGAACGTGACCGGTTGGGCGGCACCTGTGTGATTCGCGGGTGTGTGCCCAAAAAACTCATGATGTACGCCGCTAAGTTTGGGCGTGAGCTCGCAGAGGCAGGTCCTTACGGCTGGACGGTCGATAACGCCCGCTTTAGCCTTGCCACATGGCAGGCAAATAAGCGTGTTGAGATCGACCGGCTGGAGGGTATTTACAGCCGCATGCTCGAGAACAGTGGCGTCACGGTGTTCCGCGGCAACGCCACCTTAAGCGACAGCCAAACCGTGATGGTTGACGGTGTCACGCCCATTCACGGCAAGCGGGTGCTTATCGCGACGGGCGCCCGTGCGAACCGCCATGCCGTGCCGGGTATCGAGCATGCCATGACGTCCGATGACTTGCTTGACCTCTCCGAGGTGCCCAAGCGACTGGGCGTGCTGGGTGCTGGGTACATCGCACTTGAGTTTGCCAGCATCATGCAGGGCCTCGGTTCATCGGTCACGGTGTTTTACCGCGATCACCTCCCATTGCGGGGATTTGATGAAGGCATGCGCGCCAAGTTAGCCGACGCGCTCACGGCGCAAGGCATTCGATTGATGGGGCGCAGTGCGATGCGCAGCGTTGAGGCTTCGGGTGACACCACATGGGTCTTTGCTGTGAGCTACCAGGTAGCTTCTGTTGCGGTCCATTTCCGCCCGGTGGGTAAGGTCCTGCCCACGCTGGGTGTTATCGCTGGCTTGCTGGGCGAGCTGGTACTTGACTCGTTCCTCGGGAGACAGCTTGTTGAGGTCCA
>JALQVQ010000092.1 GCA_023260315.1 Burkholderiaceae bacterium | reverse complement strand
ACCATGGCGTGTCAAAGCGCGCTCAATGCGAACCACCTCGCAGATATCGGCCCCAATTCCAACAATCATTGCAGTGCCGTGAGATAGGCTTGAACGGTTGCTACATAGCCACGCTCAAGCGCATCGGCAACCAACGCGTGCCCAATCGACACCTCCGACACGCCGGGTACCGTTGCAATGAAGGTTCCAGGATGTGGGTGAACGAGGCAGCAGCGGAAGCAGAGATGAAGCGCATGAAGATACGCGCCGAGCATCTGTACATGCACAAGCTGGTAACAGCACCCGAAATCCATACAAATCGCTCACTTGAGAGAAGCTCAAGTGCTTCTCATGCATCTTGTTGTAGATTGAATAAAGCGTTTTTTCGCGCCCTTGTACGTCGGCATAGATGTTGTGGTTGGCCAATGCCGTTAAGACGTCAGTCTTCACCCGGTCAATCAAATCATTGCGACGCCGACGCGCCCGGTCAACAGCCTTGGTCAGGGTTCGGTAGCGCCAAGGGTTGAGGAACTGAAACGACAGGTCTTGTAATTCGCGGTAGGTTCGGTCGAGGCCGAGCCGGTGTGCGATGGGTGCGTAGATGTCCGAGGTTTCTTCGGAGATGCGGCGCCATTTGCTGCGTGGCATGTCCCCCATCGTGCGCATGTTGTGGGTTCGGTCAGCGAGTTTGATGAGAATCACGCGCACATCGCGAGCCATCGCGAGCAACATCTTGCGGAACGACTCGGCTTGGTTTTCTTCACGGTTATCGAATTCAAGCTTTTCGAGTTTGGTGAGCCCATCAACCAGATCGGCCACGCCCATACCGAAGCGTTCGGCCATTTCGATTTTGGTGATGCCGCAATCTTCCAGCACGTCGTGCATCAGCGCAGCCATGATCGCCTGCGCGTCCAGCTTCCAGTCCGCGCATAAACCCGCCACCGCAATGGGGTGGGTGATGTAGGGTGCACCGCTTTTACGCATTTGTCCCAGGTGTGCCTCGTCGGCAAAGCGATAGGCTTTGCGAACGTCGTCGATGTCGCTGTCGTTCAGGTAATCGATCTTTTTAAGCAGCGCGGCAAAGCTGGCTGCAGCGGCGGTTTGAACAGCCGTGCCCGATCCGCCCGGATGCGGGGCGGTAAGCTCTTCAGAAATCGCTTTTTTTGTGCGGGCCATAGCTGATACTTTAGCGCGTTGCTGGGCGCTCTTTGCCCTGTGGGGATTTTTGGGCAAAAAAAAGCACCCCGAAGGGTGCTGCTTTGCCGATGTGGCGGATCAGGTGGGTACCTTGCGCAACATCTCGAGGCCGACTTCGCCAGCGGCGATTTCGCGCAGGGCGGTGACGCCGGGCTTGTTTTTGGTCTCAACGCGGGCCGTGTGACCTTGGCTCAACATGCGTGCGCGGTAAGTGGCTGCCAACACGAGTTGGAAGCGATTGGGGATCTTTTCCAGGCAATCTTCGACGGTGATACGGGCCATGATTGGACTCCAGTGTGTTCAAACGAAATTAAGGAACGACGGTGATACGGGTGCGCGAGAGTTAGTCAATGGAGTCGAGACTCGTGAGACCCAAACCGGTGAAGGTTTCTGAATGCAATCTGCGCTGCGCAGCGTACTTGAGTCGTTGGGCATGAACGATGGCTTTTAGGTCAAAAAGCGCTCGGTCAAACAACTCGTTGATTATAACGTAGTGGAAATGCTGCGCATGGGCGATCTCATGGCGGGCATTGGCAAGCCGGACTTCGATCACATCGTCGGTATCCTCGGCGCGGCGTTCGAGGCGGGCGCGCAGTTCTTCCCAGCTGGGGGGCAGGATGAAGATCAGGACCGCATTGGCGTAAAGCTTCTTAATTTGAAGGGCGCCCTGATAGTCGATCTCCAGCACCACATCGGTGCCCTTGGCAATTTGATCGTCGATCGCCTGGCGTGAGGTGCCATAGGAGTTGCCGTGCACGTTCGCCCATTCAAGGAAGGCGTTGTCGTTGACCATGGCCGCAAACGCCTCGGGCGTGACGAAGTGGTATTCGCGGCCATCTTTTTCTTGCCCCCTCGGGGCGCGCGTCGTGTGGGAGACGCTTGGGCTCACGCGCGAGTCC
>JALQVQ010000018.1 GCA_023260315.1 Burkholderiaceae bacterium | reverse complement strand
AAGCAGGGAATTTTCAGCTCTCTGCAGCCCGCAAACGTTCGCCTGCGTCGCGCGATTTCGAATCCCGAGGGCTTCATCAATCAACCCGCCTACGCCTTGCTGTTTGATCCACAAACCGCCGGCGGACTGCTGGCATCGGTTCCCGCTGAGCAAGCCGAGGCCTGTGTTGCCGCGCTCAACGCCGCAGGCTATACGCAAAGCGCCATTATTGGCGAGGTCTGTGCGGCCAGCGAGGACCGGGCACCCATCACGTTACGGGGTTAATCGAACGGCCTGCACCCACCCCAGGCTGTCGCTTTTGGTGTTGTCACCGTCGGCGCCGACAACGACAGCTTTGAGGGGCGGTGGTGGCTCATTTGTTGGGTGCTCGTCAGCAAACAGGCGTTTAAAGTCGGCACCCACATCTCGCTGTTCGGTTTGCCACGTTTGAAGCGGGCTGTTGGGTCCCCTCAGAACAATAAAACGAACCCTTGCCGAATAAGGGTTGCGCCCTGTGTGACCCGCTGGATAAGTTTGATCCCAGACATAACAGACGGTCGCTGCCGGTAAGTCCTCCCCCGTGACGCTGCGGGCAAGACGCAACGTTGTCCGCTCCCAAAATGGCACGCGCTGCAGGTCATGGTTGAACATGACGCAGACTTTTAACGCGGCATCATCCCCCGCTTTTTGCATCAAATCAGGCGCCTGTGTCCCGCCGGATAACGGGGAATCGAGGCGCCAACGCCACGTCAACGCATTTGCGGTGAGGGCGGGCAAGTCATGAACCCAGGTGCCATACGAGGCCTTCGTTTCGA
Source organism: Burkholderiaceae bacterium (assembly GCA_023260315.1). Taxonomy (GTDB): domain Bacteria; phylum Pseudomonadota; class Gammaproteobacteria; order Burkholderiales; family Burkholderiaceae_C; genus RS62. The sequence continues at coordinate 1,592 of JALQVQ010000018.1, read as the reverse complement.
GTCGCAGCGTTGGCAAGCCATCGATACCCAGCACATCAAACTGTGTCGCGGGCTGATCGGCCGGCGCGTTGGGGATACCCACATATCGCCAGGCTGATGTGCCAACCGGCGCAAACGCCGCCAACACGTTACCCGTATCCGGCGTCGGCAAAACCGCCATTGCGGTCACCCACGCGGGGAAGAGGAGAAGACTCAATGCCGTGAGCGGTCGCTTTTTGGCAGCCATTAATGACGACGCCACGTGTGAAATCGCTCAAGCAACGCCAGCAAACGCGCTGGCGCGTGGGCGCGTTTCCACTCCCCCGCTACGTATTTATTGGCTTCAGCCATTGTTGGGTATGTATGGATCGTGCCTAAAATTTGATTCAAACCCAGCCCCTTTTTCATCGCCAAGACATACTCAGCGAGTGTGTCACTCGCATGTGCACCCACGATGGTGACACCCAAGATGCGGTCCTTACCAGGCGGTGTTAAGACCTTGATGAACCCCTTTGTTTCACTGTCTGTGATGGCGCGATCCAAATCCTCAAGCGCAAAACGTGTGACCTCAAATGGGATACCAAGCGCTTTCGCTGACTGCTCATTCAACCCGACGCGCGCCACCTCGGGATCAACAAAGGTCGCCCATGGGATGACACGATAATCAGCGGCAAAGCGCTTGAAGTCACCAAACAGCGCGTTGACCGTGGCGTACCATGCCTGGTGCGCAGCGGTATGGGTGAACTGATAAGGGCCCGCAACATCTCCTGCTGCATAGATGTTGGGGTAGATCGTCTGCAAGTAGGCGTCTGTCTCAATGGTGCGATCGGTTGGGACACCCAGAGCCTCAAGACCATAGCCCGTCAGACGCGCCTGACGACCGACGGCGCAAATCAATTCGTCGAAGGGTATCGCCCGCTCAGTGCCTGCATGCGAGACCACAATGACTTTCTCGGTCCCCTGCCACTCGCAACGTATCGCTTGATGCGCCGTCAGGACGTCAACGCCATCTAATCTCAACTCGCGCTCGACAAGAGACGATACATCCGCATCCTCCCTGATTAAAAGACGGGGGCTCATTTCAATTTGCGTCACACGCGAGCCCAATCGAGCGAACGCTTGTGTCAGCTCACACCCAATCGGGCCGCCCCCCAGCACGACCATTCGTTTTGGAATGTCCGCATATTGGGAGAGCGCGTGCCACAGCGTGTCGCTGGTCAGATAGCCCACATCATCGAGACCTGGCAATGCGGGCACCAACGGCTTTGCGCCTGCTGCGATCACAATACTGCGCGTCGTCAGGGTGCGTGTTTGACCCGTTTTATCTTTGATCTCCACCGTCCAAGGATTAACAACGGTGGCGTACCCCTCCACAACATCCACACCCAAGGCGGTGTAACGTTCAATGCTGTCATGGGGTGCAACTTGTTTGATCACATCTGTCACCCGTTGCATCACCCCACGAAAGCTGAATTGCGGTGTACTGGAAGCCAAACCGTAATGGGCTGCATGCTGCATCTGATGCGCCAACTTCGCACTCTTAATCAGGGCCTTGCTGGGCACGCAACCGTAATTCAAACAGTCACCGCCCATCTTGTTGGCCTCAATCAATG
>JALQVQ010000298.1 GCA_023260315.1 Burkholderiaceae bacterium | reverse complement strand
CGAGTTGTTCAAAGACGAAGTGCGCGCGCTTGGCCGTGAACTCGGTCTGCCAGACAGCTTCATCGGTCGTCACCCCTTCCCTGGTCCAGGTCTTGCGATCCGTTGCCCGGGCGAGATTACCCGCGAAAAGCTGGAAATTCTACGCAAAGCGGACGCCGTCTACATCGACCAGATCCGTAAACACGGTCTCTATGATGAAATCTGGCAAGCCTTCGCGGCGATCCTGCCGATGCGCACCGTGGGCGTCATGGGCGATGGTCGGACTTACGACTACGCCGTTGCGATCCGCGCAAACGGGTTGGTACGTGCCAGAACGGTATCCATGATGATGCCGCCGACGTTTTCGAAATAGGCATCGACGCCATCAGGTGTGGCGGCCTTCAGAGCACCATAGAGTGACTTGCTATCCGCGTGGGCTTTGTAGTCGATACAGGCATCAAAGCCCAGGTCTTGCGTAACGTAACGGCATTTTTCAGCACCGCCCGCAATGCCCACGACGCGGCACCCCATGGACTTGCCCAGTTGGCCGACGACGGAACCGACCGCGCCGCTGGCAGCGCTGACCACCAGCGTCTCGCCGGCTTTAGGCTTGCAGATCTGCGTCAGCCCCATCCATCCGGTTACGCCGGGCATGCCCACTGGACCCAAGTAGGCACTGGCGGGAACATGGCTGGTGCTGACCTTGCGAATTGCACCGGGCTCGTTGGCGTCGACCACGCTGTAGGTTTGCCACCCGCCCATGCCAACCACCGTATCGCCAGGTTGGAAGTTTTCATGGGCGCTGGCCTCCACCACACCGACCGTCCCGCCGATCATGACGCTGTCTAAGGGTTGCGCTGCGGCGTAACTCTTACCCTCGTTCATGCGACCCCGCATGTAGGGATCAAGGCTTAAAAACTGGTGACGCACCAGCACCTGCCCCGCTTTGATCACGGGTACCGCAGCCTCGCGCATTTCAAAGTTGTCGACGGTCGCTTTGCCTTGTGGGCGAGACTTGAGGATGATTTGTTGGTTGATGGGCATGGCTTAGTCACCTTTCGTGGTGTTGAGTGGGTGCACCTGGCGGTCGGCATTGGCCAGACGCGGCAGGTACTTGAAGGTGCCCGTTGCGTGTACGCAGAGGCGTCCATTTGCATCATGTATCGTGCCCTCTGTGAAGGCGAGTGTTGCGGTGCGATGCAACACTTTGCCTTCCGCGGTGAGCAGACCTTTTGCGGGTTGCATGAAGGCGGTTTTCATCTCGACGGTCACGACGCCCATCGCCTCGTTGAGGCTACGGGCAGCGTGCGCCATCGTGACATCCAGCAACGTCATGCTGGCGCCTCCGTGGGTGACTTGAAACGAGTTGAGATGTGCCGCTTCCGGGTCGTAGGTCAAGCGACTGGTCCCGTCACGCATGTGCACCAGCTTGAAACCCAAGAGGTCTACAAACGGAATGGGGGTTGGAAAATCCATCAGCCTGCGACCACGACGCTGACGCCGCCATCAACCGCCAGCCATTGGCCTGTGATGTGTTTGCCGGCGTCGCTGGCGAACAGCAGGCAAATGCCTTTTAAGTCCTCGTCATCACCCAATCGCTTCAGCGGAGCGCCCGCTTTCAAGCGCTCAACACCCATGTGCTCCAGGGTGCCCTTGGTCATTTTGCTCGGGAAAAAGCCCGGACAAATGGCGTTCACTGTGATGTTCAAACGTCCCCACTCCGCTGCCAGCGCACGGGTAAAGTTCAACACCGCGCCCTTGGAGGTGGTGTAGGCGATGGTCTG
>JALQVQ010000295.1 GCA_023260315.1 Burkholderiaceae bacterium | reverse complement strand
GCGCGTGATACGGTCGTGTTTGAATGGGCAAAGACAAAGGGGTTGCCACTCGCGTTTGCCATGGCCGGTGGCTATGGTCACGAGATTGCCAGCACCGTTCGCGTTCAGTTCCAGACTTTTGAGATTGCGCAGGCGCTCGCGCTTGACTGGCAAGTTCATAACTAACTTGCATAATTAAGCGATGACTGACAAGCGACAAACCCCTGTTTCCCGCGATACGTTCAAGGTGTTTTGCCCCATTCAAACCCGTTGGGAAGACAACGATGTTTACGGGCACGTGAACAACGTCGTTTACTACGCGTGGTTTGACACCGCTGTTAACCGCTGGTTGATTGAGAACCAAGCGCTTGATATCCATGATGGCCAGGTCATCGGCTTGGTCGTGCACACCCAATGTCATTACTTCTCTTCGCTGGCTTTTCCAGAGCCCGTCGAAATTGGGATTCAAGTGACTCACATGGGCACTTCAAGCGTGCGGTACCAATTAGGCGTTTTCGCTAAGGATGCCGAATGGTCGGCTGCCTTGGGTCAGTTCACCCATGTTTACGTCGATGCAAAAACCCGCCGGCCGACGCCTTTGCCGGCTCACCTTAAGCAATTATTGGAGCGAATTACATGAGCGAGACTTCCGGCCCCGTGCCCTCAAATCAACCCGCGCGATCGGTCGCTGAAGCCATCGAAACGCGCGTATCGATGCGCGCCTTTGAGGCGACGCCGGTGCCACGCGAGACCCTTGAGGCGATCTTCGCCTTGGCCGCACGCGCGCCCTCGGGGACCAACACACAGCCTTGGAAGATCTATGTCTTGCAAGGCGATAAGCGAATCCAGTTGATCAACGAGGTTTGTGCCGCGCATGACGCTGTACGTGCAGATCCTTCGCTGGCCGAGCGATACAAAGAGCCCTATGACTACTACCCACGCGAATGGGTGAGTCCATTCATTGACCGTCGACGTGCCAATGGCTGGGGGCTTTACGGCCTGCTGGGTATTGGCAAGGGCGACAAAGATGCGATGCACGCGCAGCACCAACGCAACTTCCGGTTCTTCGACGCACCAGTGGGTTTGATGTTTACCGTGGAGCGTGTGATGGGCCAAGGCTCGCTGCTGGACTACGGCATGTTTTTACAGAATCTGATGCTGGCGGCTCGCGCGCACGGCTTGCACACCTGCCCACAAGCCGCGTGGAATGGCTACGCCAAAATCATCATGCCGCTGATCGAGGCGGGTGAGACTGAGATGCTGGTTTGTGGCATGTCGCTGGGGTATATCAAGGCGTCGGAAACGGTGAATCGGTTCTACACGCCCCGTGAGCCGGTGTCGTCCTTTACCCATTGGATCGATTGACAATGGACAACACCAGTTTGTTGGTCGCCTTGTTACTGGTCAGCTTGGGCTGTCTGGTGTTACTCGTGTGGTTGGTTTGGCGCGGTCAATCCGATCATGCCACGCGTGCATTCGAGACCATCGAGCGTGGCATTCGCCAAGAGCTCACCGAGTCTGGGCGCGCCGGGCGGCAGGAATTGGGGCAGTCTTTGACCCAATTCCAACTGGGTCTGTCAGAGCAGGTGGCGCAATCGGTCAGAACCCAAAACGCGCAACTCGAAGCGTTTGCCAATCAGTTGAGTGCGCTGAGGGTGCACGTGGGCGATACGTTGACCGAACGCCTCACGCAAATGAATGAGGGCAATGCGCGCCGTATGGCCGAGGTCCGCGAAACCTTGGATAAACAAATTGCACAACTCCAAGCGAGTAACGCGACCAAGCTGGATGAGATGCGAGCGGTGGTCGATGAAAAGTTGCAAGCCACGCTCGAACAGCGCCTTGGAGAGAGTTTCAAGCAGGTTGCAGAGCGTCTGGAGCAGGTACACAAGGGTTTGGGCGAAATGCAGACTCTGGCGCAAGGCGTTGGCGACCTCAAGCACCTGTTGTCGAACGTTAAGAATCGCGGCATGTTTGGCGAGGCCCAGCTGAAAAGTTTGCTGGAGCAGGTCATGGCCCCCGATCAATACGCGGAGCAGGTCATGACCAAGCCCGGGTCGCGTAACCAAGTGGACTTTGCCATTCGGTTGCCCGGACGCGGCGATGACGGCGCCCCAGTTTGGCTCCCAATCGACGCCAAGTTCCCAACCGAAGACTACGAACGCTTGCTGTTGGCGCAGGAGGCGGCCAATCCGGTGGCGGTGGCACAAGCGACCAAAGAGTTGACAGCGCGGATCAAGGCCGAGGCCAAGTCCATCAACGAAAAATATGTGGCGCCACCGCACACCACGGACTTTGCCATGCTGTTCCTGCCGACAGAAAGCCTATATGCCGAGGTGTTACGGGTGCCGGGTCTCATGGAAGGTTTGCAGCGCGAACACCGCGTGACGTTGGTGGGCCCCACCACACTGATGGCCATGCTCAACTCGCTACAAATGGGTTTCCGAACGCTCGCACTTGAAAAGCGCTCGAGTGAGGTTTGGCAGGTTTTAGGCGCCGTGAAAACCGAGTTTGGTCGGTTTGGTACGGTGCTGGCTAAAGTCAAAACGCAGACGCAAACGGTTCTCAACAGTATCGATAGCGCGGAAACCCGCACCCGCGCGATGGGGCGAGCGCTCCGACAGGTCGAGGCCCTCAGCGACAGTGGCGCCGATGCACTGCTCGCCGACAAATCGGCCGCCGACGTCGATGAGCCATCCGCCCAAGGCCCCCTAGGGGCGCCATGAGCGTTAGCGCTTGGCTTGAAGCGCCTTCAAGACTGCCTGTGACACCAAACCTTCGACCTTGCCACCGAGTGTTGAAATTTCGCGCACCAAGGTGCTGCTGATGTGTTGCACTGAGGCACTGGTATGCAAAAAGACGGTATCGACTTCTGGTGCCAAATGGCGGTTCATGCCTGCCATTTGCGTTTCGTAGTCGTAGTCTGTGACAGAACGCAGTCCACGCACAATGACGCGTGCGCCTT
>JALQVQ010000080.1 GCA_023260315.1 Burkholderiaceae bacterium | reverse complement strand
CTGAAGTTTGATGGGCAGTTTTTTTCAGTTCTATCGCTGATCGGGAGCACCTTAACCTTGTTCGGTATGTTCGCGTTCAGGCGCTTCATGGCCGAGCGGCCCATCACCTATGTGGTGGGATTCCTGACGTTGGCGGGTTTTGTATTGAGCCTGCCCACATTGGGCATGAGCATGGGCGTGCACCACTGGACCGCCAGCGTGACGGGCGGTGTTGTTGATGCGCGCTTCATCGCACTGGTGGATACCGCACTCGAATCACCACTGGGACAAATCGCCATGATCCCCATGCTGGCGTGGATCGCCAACGCGGCACCCAGCAACTTAAAGGCAACCTATTTCGCCGTGATGGCCAGCTTCACGAATCTTGCCCTGTCGGCGTCGCAATTAGGAACCAAGTATGTGAACCAGTGGTTCACCATTACCCGCGAGGTCAAAGATCCCGCCACGCAAGTCGTTCAAACAGCGGCAAATTACAGCGACCTCACACCCCTGTTAACCACCGTGATTGTGCTGGGTTTGCTCATGCCGTTAAGCGGTCTTTGGTTAGCGCGGCGTCTCGGGTGGCAAAGCGCTTAAGCCGCGCATCAGGTCCCTGGCTTTCTCGGCGATCATGACGGTCGGGGCGTTCGTGTTACCCCCGACCAGCAACGGCATGATCGATGCATCGGCCACACGCAGCCCCGTGACGCCATAAACCCGCAACTGGTCGTCCACCACATCGAGGGCGCCATCGCCCATGCGACAGGTCCCAACAGGGTGGTAAATCGTATCGCTGTACTGCCGCAAGTAGGCAGCGATCTCGTCATCTGAGGACGTGTCGTCGACAGGCGCGAGGTATTTGCCACCATGACTCGCCAAGGCCGATTGCTTGAGTATTTTCTGCATCCATCGGAAGCCTAAAATCAAGCGCCGCAAATCATCCGGCTCAGACAGGAAGGCGGGGTCAATCAGGGGCGCTGAATGCGGTGTCGCATCGCGCAACCAGACCCGCCCCCGGCTTTGCGGACGCAACACGCAAACGTGGCAGGAATACCCAAGCCCCCAAGTCACAGATCGGCCGTGGTTCTTGAGCATGCCCACAACGAAGTGCAATTGCAAATCAGGGATCGCCTCCCGCTGGGTTGAGTGAATGAATGCACCCGCCTCCGCGTAGTTCGTGGTTAGGATGCCTTTGCGCGCCTGTTGCCATTGCCACATGCCCTTCACAAGACTGGGTAATTTTGAGATCGATAGTCCCATCAGGGCCTTGATGTGCGGCGCCAATACCGTTTGCGTCGCGTCCAAGTGGTCTTGCAAATGCTCACCAACGCCCGGCTGATCGGCCACGACGGGAATCCCCAAATCCTGAAGGTCGGCGGCCGGTCCCACACCCGATCGCAACAGGATCGCCGGTGAATGGAAAGCACCCGCGCACAACACGACCTCTTTCGTGGCAACCGCCTCATGCCATGTGTTGCCAATCGCGTAACGCACGCCCACCGCGCGCGTGCCCTCAAAGCGAACGCGGTCAACGACGGCATGGGTGATGATTTGCAGATTTTTGCGTGCCCTCACCGCCGGTGTGAGGTAGGCCTTGGCGACCGTGTGACGCTCACCGGCTTTGTGTGTCACTTGGTATAAGCCGGCGCCCGCCTGGTGGGCGCCATTGAAGTCGTGCCGTATGGGAACACCGGCTTGATGCGCGGCCTGCACAAACAATCGACTGAAGGGATTTGGCTGCGCCAAGTCAGCCACATTCAGCGGACCGCCTGCCCCATGCCAAGGGTTTGAACCCCGTTCATTATTCTCCGCGCGCTTAAAGTAGGGCAGTACATCGGCATACGACCAGCCCTGATTTCCCATGGCCGCCCAAGCGTCGTAATCAAGGGGGTGTCCGCGGACGTAAATCATTGCGTTAATTGCGCTGGAACCCCCCAGTCCTTTGCCCCGAGGTTGGTAGCCACGTCGCCCGTTCAGTGCGGCCTGTGGCTCTGTGGTGAGGCGCCAATTGAAAGCGCCTGTTAACGCAAGGCCCGCCAGTCCGCCTGGACAGTCTACCAATGGGCTCTGGGTTTCACCCCCTGCCTCAAGCAGCAGCACATGGTGTTGGGGATCTTCGCTCAAGCGAGCGGCCAAAACGGACCCTGCAGAGCCCCCGCCCACCACAATAAATTCAGCCATAGTTAACACTCATTCAAGGAACGTCGCACATGCTGACCGTTTGCGTGTCAGTGTAACGACAAGGCGATGAGGCACAATAATCAATATAAGTTGCTGATTTAAAAACATCAAGCGCGTCCACACACCTTATTTTGGAGTTTCAGTCATGCAGAGCATTCAGACAGTTGGCATCATCGGTGCCGGCACCATGGGCAACGGTATCGCACAAGCCTGCGCCACCTGTGGTATCGACGTGGTGATGGTTGACATCAACCAAGCCGCTGTTGACAAAGGAATGGCAACAATCAGCGGTAGTTTGGACCGGTTGATTAAGAAAGAAAAGCTCACAGCCGATCAAAAAACAGCGGCATTGGCGCGCATTAAAACCAGCACAGACAACAGCGCCCTGGTGGGGGCCCAACTCGTGATTGAGGCAGCCACAGAAAACGAAGATCTGAAGGTCAAAATTCTGCAGAACCTCGACACCCTTTTGCCAGCGACAACCCTCATCGCGAGCAACACGAGCTCCATCTCCATCACCAAATTGGCTGCTGCGACGAGCCGTCCCAGCCAGTTCATTGGCATGCACTTTTTTAACCCCGTGCCAATGATGGCGTTGGTCGAAATCATTCGCGGCTTGCAAACCAGCGATGCCACACACGACGCGGTGAAGGCCTTGGCACAAACCCTCGGAAAGACGCCCATCACTGTCAAAAACGCACCCGGATTCGTGGTCAACCGAATTTTGGTCCCCATGATCAACGAGGCGTTTTTTGTATTGGCAGAGGGCTTGGCCACACCAGAGGACATTGATGAAGGCATGAAGTTGGGTTGCAACCATCCCATCGGTCCATTGGCGCTGGCAGACATGATTGGCCTTGACGTTTGCCTGGCCGTCATGAATGTGTACATGGCAGAGACCAACGACAGCAAATACCGGCCTTGCCCGTTGCTCAAGGAAATGGTGGCTGCTGGCTATCTGGGCCGTAAAACAGGCCGCGGCGTTTACACCTATTGATGATGCGGAACCACCCACAAACGGCTTTTGCCACAGAGGTCTTTACGGATGCGGATGCCGCGCTGGCGCGTGTCAATGCCATTTACGAGGCTGGCGTCACCTACCTGCGGGAGGGCTTGCAAGCGTTTGTGGACGAAACAGCTGCCGCACTCGCAAGTCCACAGCGGGTGCGGGCGTTCTACCCATTCATCCGCTTGAGGACCCTCAGTGTGGCGCAATCAGAGGGCGCCAACAAGACGCTGTCGTATGGCTTTGTGAGTGGTGCTGGCCTCTTTGAAACCACCCTTACCCGGCCCGATTTGTTTGCCCGTTACTACCAACAGCAATTCCAACTGCTGCTACAAAACCATTCGGTCGCACTTGAAATTGGGGTCAGCGACACGCCGATTCCCGTCCACTTCTCACTGGCCGAAAACGACCACATTGAGGGACAACTGAAGCCCGAGAGACGTGCGCGAATGCCAGACGTCTTTGACTTACCAGACCTGATGGCCATGGATGATGCCATCGCCAATGGCGACCATGACGCAGCCCCTGAAGCGGCGAGACCGCTGGCGCTGTTCACAGCCCCTCGGGTCGACTACTCGCTGCATCGCCTTCGACACTACACCGGCACGTCACCCCACGCGTTTCAAAATTTCGTATTGCTCACCAACTATCAGTTTTACATTGATGAGTTTGTCGCCCTTGGCAAAGCCTTGATGGCTGACCCCAACAGCGCTTACATCGGGCTCATTGAACCGGGTAATGTGCTGACCCCTCGGGTCAACCTGAATGCCGAAGAGACGGCAGCGCTTGCCACTGCGGTGCAGGACGCGCCTGGCCAAGCCCCTGCACGCGCACCGCAAATGTCGGCCTACCACTTGGTCCGTGCTGACCACGGCGGCATCACGATGGTCAACATTGGTGTGGGCCCATCAAACGCGAAGACCATGACGGATCACATCGCCGTGCTGCGTCCCTATGCCTGGATCATGCTGGGCCATTGCGCGGGACTCAGAAACAGCCAAGCGTTGGGTGATTACGTTTTAGCCCACGGCTATGTGCGGGAAGACCACGTGCTGGACGAGGAGCTCCCGTTATGGGTTCCCATTCCGCCGTTGGCCGAAATTCAGATCGCTTTGGCACAAGCGGTTGCCGATGTGACGCAATTGAGCGGCCCTGAGTTGAAACGCATTTTGCGCACTGGCACCGTGGCCAGTACCGACAACCGCAACTGGGAGTTGCTGCCGTTTTTCGGTGAGCGCAGCACCCCTGCCAAACGTTTCTCGCAATCCCGCGCCATCGCGCTGGACATGGAGAGTGCGACGGTTGCCGCCAACGGCTTCCGCTTTCGCGTGCCCTACGGCACCCTGCTTTGTGTGAGTGATAAACCCCTTCATGGGGAGATCAAATTGCCAGGCATGGCCAATCACTTTTACCGAGAGCGGGTCAACCAACACCTGCAAATCGGAATTTTGGCGCTTGAAAAGTTACGCCAAGCGGGCGAAGCGCTTCACAGCCGTAAACTCCGCAGCTTTAACGAAGTCGCCTTCCAATGAGCGCGCATGTTTAAGCGCGAGGGCAATGCCCGTGGCATCGTCTCGATGCTCATCGCCATGGGCGCTTTCGGCGTCATGGATGCGGTGATAAAGCTGCTGAGCGTTGACATGCCCCCAATGCAAATAGCCGCCTTACGGGGATTGGTGACCCTCCCGCTGTTGGGCATTTACATGTGGCGACGTCACAGCTTTCACAGCATCTTGAAGATCAAATGGCCGTTGCAAATGGCGCGCGGCATGTTGGCGATCGCCATGCTTTGGTCTTTCAGTGTGGGCATCAAGTCACTCGCAATGACACAGGCTTACACCATTTTCTTCATCTCGCCGATGCTCATCGCCATATTGGCTTGGCCGCTCCTCGGCGAGCGCCCCAGCCACGTGCGGTGGGTTGCCCTTATTGTGGGACTGACGGGTATCCTCATCGCCCTGCGCCCCAGTACCGAAGGTATGGTCAGCCTGGGTGGGTTGGCGGTTTTAGTCGCGGCCACGTGTTACGCCACCAGTGCCGTGATCAGCCGCCGCTTGTCGCGCACCGACTCGACGGACAGCCAGGTGTTTTGGGTGATGGCATTTTTATCAATCGGCGGTACAGCACTCGCATTGCCACAATGGCAGGCGCTCAGCGTATCGCAGTGGCAACTCATGCCTGCGCTCGCACTGAGCGGCTTCATTGGGCAACTGGCGATTACCGACGCCTTCAAACACGGCCGTGCCGCAACGGTTGCCTCTTTTGAGTACAGCGCTTTGGCTTGGGCCGTCAGCCTTGATTTATTGATTTGGGGCGTTCTGCCAGACGCCCTCACCTTCGTCGGTGCCGGCGTTGTGATCGCAACCGGCTTGTGGCTGTTACGCGTCGACCGCCACTGAGGCGGTCGTGGCCATCGCCTCACCCAAGCGTACCGGGTGAGTCGGGGCCCAGTCGGCATTGAACGTCAGCGGCTGATCGGGCCACACCAACACAACCGTCGAGCCCAACATAAAGCGCCCCATCTCGGCACCTTTTTCTAAAGTGACCTCACCGGCGCCGTACTGCCAGGTGCGCACGCCACGGGTTCGGGGCGGGTTCACACGGCCATGCCACGTGGTCGCCATGCTGCCAACGATCGTTGCCCCCACCAACACCATCACAAGGGGACCACGGTCGGTGTCAAACCAACACACCACGCGCTCGTTGCGCGCAAAGAGCCCAGGGACGTGTGCAGCGGTCAACGGGCTGACAGAAAACAAATCACCCGGAACGTAAGTCATCCGCGTGAGCGTTCCCGCGCACGGCATGTGAATGCGGTGGTAATCCTTGGGGCTCAGGTAAATGGTGGCAAAGTGACCATTCGCAAACGCCGCTGCCTCGCCCGCGTCGCATGCCAGCAAGGCTTGCGCCGTGTAGCGATGCCCTTTGGCTTGGAAAATCTCGCCTGATTCAATGCGACCGAGTTGGCTCACGGCGCCATCAACGGGGCTGACCCAATCAGCTGATGCAATGGGACGAATACCCGCCCGCAGCGCGCGCGTGAAGAACGCATTGAAAGTCTTGTAGCTGCCCAAATCGGGCTCTGCCGCCTCCATCATGTCGACCTGATAACGGCGAACAAAATCGGCAATGATGGCCGTGGTCACAACCCCCATGGGCGTACCCGCCACCCAACCGCCAAAACGAGTCAGCGCTTTTTTCGGAAGCGCATATTGCGTCCAGACGGCACGGCGAGATGTCACAAAAGACCCCTGTATCAGTAGAAAGAATTAAGGCGGCGAAGCGTTGGGCGTCGGATCTGCAAAAAAGCCCCCCTCAGCCTTGCCAATTCTATTCGCATCGGTAACAAAAGCGTCTGAAGGCGATAGACTTACTCGCCATGAACGACGAACAAACAGCCGACGTGATGGCGCCCGTGTCCGATGTGGCACCCCTGCTCCAGTGCGAAAACTTGGTGAAGCGTTTCGGCGACAACACCGTTGTCCAAGATCTCAGTTTTGCCATTAAGCCCGGCGAATGCCTGGGCATTATTGGGCCAAACGGTGCCGGAAAAACCACCACCATTCGCATGTGCTTGGGCCTGACACCCCCAGACGCGGGGCACATTGGCTACACCAGCGTGCATGGCCAGGCGTTGCGCATGCCACAGGACGCGCTGGCCATCAAATCTGAGCTGGGTGTTGTGAGCCAGATGGACACGCTTGACCCCGACTTCACCTGCGAAGAGAACATCTGGGTCTACGGCAGCTACTTTGGCCTCAGCAGTGCCGAGTTGCGCATGCGTACCCCGGGGTTGCTCGACTTTGCGGTGTTAAGCCAAAAAGCAAAAGCGCGGCCAGGCGAATTGTCTGGCGGCATGAAACGCCGACTCAGTTTGGCGCGCGCCTTGGTCAATAACCCGCGCCTTTTGGTGCTCGATGAGCCCACAACGGGCCTCGACCCTCAGGCACGTCACCTCATGTGGGAGCGCCTGCAACAGCTGCTGCAAGTGGGCAAGTCAATTTTATTGACCACCCACTTCATGGACGAGGCCGAGCGCCTCTGCGACCGACTCCTCGTCATCGATCATGGCCGCAAATTGGCTGAGGGTACGCCACGCGAACTGATTGCCCAGCACATCGAGCCCGAGGTTGTCGAGGTCTATGGCCCAGGGGCACAACAACTGATCACCGCCCCGATTCGCTCGCGCGCAGACCGCGCGGAGTTGGTCGGTGATACCGTGTTTTTCTACACCCACCATGCCGCCAGCTTGTTGCTGGAATTGGCCCGTCAACCGAGCCTGCGGACCTTGCACCGTCCGGCCAACCTCGAGGACCTTTTCTTAAAACTGACCGGGCGTCAAATAAGGGAGGGGGCATAAAGCCATGACCGATACCGCTCAAGACACGCCACCGGCAGAATCCCGCAAGCGTTACCGCCGCGTATGGGGTGATGCGACGCAGAGTCCCTGGCGCCTGCCGAAGCTCGACGGCACATTCCGTCCGGTTTTCATGCGCAATTTTTTAGTCTGGCGAAAATTGGCGATTCCCAGTCTCGTTGGCAACATCGCCGAACCGCTGATCTGGTTGGTCGCGTTTGGCTACGGCATGGGCGCCTTGGTCGGTAGCGTGACGCTCAACGGTACCGCCGTCCCCTACCTGCTCTTTCTGGCAAGCGGCAGCATCTGCATGAGCGCCATGAATGCCGCCTCATTCGAGGCGCTTTATTCCGCGTTCTCACGAATGCACGTCCAAAAGACATGGGACGGCATCATGAACGCACCCGTCAGCCTCGATAACGTGGTGTTGGCTGAAATGTTGTGGGCCGCCTTCAAGTCGCTGTTCACGAGTACGGCGATCATGCTGGTGATGCTGGCCTTAAACATCAGCACCAGCACGCACCTGTTGCTGGCGTGGCCCGCGTTATTACTGACCGGGATCACATTCAGCTGTCTGGCTCTGATTTTTAATGCGTTGGCTAAAGGGTACGACTTCTTCACCTATTACTTCACGCTGTTCCTCACACCGATGATGTTTTTAAGTGGCGTTTTCTTCCCGCTCACGCAACTGCCGCCTTGGGTGGCAAGCATCGCTGAAGCCCTGCCTTTGGCGAACGCTGTTGCCTTGGTGCGCCCCCTGTTTATGGATCAGTGGCCCGCTGATGCGTGGATGCATGTGCTGATCCTGTTGGGCTATGCGGTCGTCGGCTTCTGGCTGGCGTTGGCATTGACGCGCAAGCGTTTCGCCATGTGACGCCCCACTACTACGACTTTCTCGCGCTCGGTGCGGCCACTTGCTGGGCGGCCAGCGCGGTCATCTCAGCCGAACCTGCCAAACACCTCGGCGCCATCGCCTTCGTGCGGTGGCGCATGTTTTTTGTGGCGCTGCTCCTGTGGGCCATCGCCGCCATCGCATCCACTTTGCCCCCATTGAATGTCAACACATGGGGCCTCATGGCACTGAGCGGATTGATCGGTATTTTTTTGGGTGACACCAC
>JALQVQ010000108.1 GCA_023260315.1 Burkholderiaceae bacterium | reverse complement strand
GCAGACCACCCACACGCACCATGTCACCGCCTTGCTGGTAGTAAGGGTCTGGGTTGAAGAGGTTGTCACACACATCTTCAAGCACCGTTTTAATGGTCGCACCCGTCATATTCGAGAGCGTGGTTGATGGGTAGGTGATAGCCACTTGGTCCATCAAATGATCGCGCGTGACCGCCTGCCCCGGGAGAATCGTGGTGCCCCAACGGAAGCCGGGCGAAAACGCAATCTCCGCGCCCTTCACGGCCATCAAGCCGTCAACAATCAACTGATCCCAAGAACCGTTGAAGTTACCCCGGCGGTACAACAAACCTTCGCTGATCGCCAAGGTTTCCTGCAACTTACCCTCATACGGTGCGCGAACCTTGTCAATGTAAGCGGCCATCTCTGCGTCCGCAGGCAACAGGTTGGCAAACACCGGCATGAGTTTGTAACGGAAGTCACGGACTTTGCCCGCTTGCACATCGAAATCGAGGACCCCCAAAAACTTTGAGTTTGAGCCTGCGTTAGTCACCAGGGTTTTTCCACCGGGATTGGCAACAACAACGGGAGCCGGCATGCCATCGTGTGTATGGCCGCCCATGATGGCGTCAATACCGGTCACACGCGACGCCATTTTGATGTCAACATCCATACCGTTGTGGGACAACACGACCACCACCTGCGCACCTTTGCCACGTGCCTCGTCAACCATCTTTTGCATGTGATCGTCTTTGATGCCGAAGGTCCAGTCAGGCACCATGTAGCGCGGGTTCGCGATGGGCGTGTAAGGGAAGGCCTGGCCGATAACGGCGACGGGCACGCCATTCATTTCGCGAATGGTGTAAGGCTTGAAGACTTGGTCTTCAAAGTCACTGGTGTGAACGTTCTGTGCCAAGAACTCGATCTTCCCAGCAAAGTCCTTATCCACAATTTCCTTCACGCGCTCGGCGCCAAGCGTGAATTCCCAGTGCGGCGTCATGAGGTTCACGCCCAGCAACTTACACGCATCGACCATGTCTTGGCCATTGGTCCACAGGGCGGTTGCGGAACCTTGCCAGGTGTCACCGCCGTCCAATAACAGGGCGTAGGGGCGGCTGGCGCGTACTTGCTTCACCAAAGTCGCCAGGTGTGCAAAGCCACCCACCTTGCCGTAGGTTTTGGCGGCCTGTTCGAAATTCAAATAAGTGAAGGCATGCGCGGCGGGCGTGCCTGGCGCAATCTTGAAGTGCTTGAGCAGGTTTTCACCGACCAAATGGGGCGGACGCCCCAGCGCCTCTGATATGCCAATGTTGACGCTCGGCTCTCGGAAGTAAATGGGCTTCAGCTGGGCATGACAGTCCGTGAAGTGCATAAAACTCACGTTGCCAAATTTTGGCAACTCATACAGCTTTTGTGCCGCAGCCATGTCGCCGGCCAACACCTCTTTTTGGCCCAATGCCATGCCGCCGGCACTGGCCACCGCCAACATTTGCAAAAATTCACGACGCCCGATACTCATACAAATATCCCTTAGTAATTGACTACTGATATTTCAAAATAAAAAAGAGGTCGGACCCGAGAGTCCGACCACTTTGACCATCACAGATTCGCGCAACCGTTACTGGTTGACAGGCGACTTTGGATCCAACAAAAGCGCCATCACGTCTTTGATCTGGGCTTCGGTCAGGATACCGTTGTGGCCAACGCGAGGCATGTTTGAACATGCGTTGTAGGCGCGTGAGTTCCAGAGCTTGCCCCAGGTGTACTCCACAATGGCTTTGGAGGCGGGGCTTGCAGGATCTGCCACACCGCGCAACTTACCGTAGTTGTAAAGGCTTGGGCCCAAGGTGCCGTAGGACAGCTCCTCTTTACTGATCTGGTGACAGTTGTAGCAGTTACCGCCGTTCACTTGTTCAGCTTTGTCGCTCCATGTCAGGCCACGACCGCCCTGCGCCACTTTTTCGCCTGCTTTGAAGTCGCCCAAGAAAACGCCGTCTGACGGCCACTTAATGGTCTTCATCTGAGCGGCCTCAATCGCCTTTGCTGTCGCTGCGTCCAAAGGCTTACCGGCCACATCGGCTGCACTGCAGAGGCGGTTTGCTTCGTCCTGCTCAAGGCGCGATACCTTCGCGATGCCCTTGTCTTGGAATGACGTCTTGATGACGTCTGCCGTCAACTTGTCAGCGTCCGCGCTGGAAATGCTGGTCGACATGCAGCCAGACAATGCCAGTGACGCACCGATGACTGCGAAAGGAATGATTTTTTTCATGTTTATTGCTCCTTAGCGCTTGATTGCAGGTGCGATGCTCTTGGCACCCTTGGCATTAACGCCCATGTACACACTCAGCGCAATGGTTGCATCGCTACCGAATTTGGGTTCAGGGAAACGCTGTTGGCGATAGCAATCGTTCAAGCGTTTCTGCATTGGCCACATCTGCGCGTTACCCACGCGGTATGCTGGCCAAGCGGCAAAGCCAACGCCATCTCCAGGGTTACCAGTCAGGTTGGGAAGGCCTTGCAAGCGGATGCGCTTGCCGTCTTCACCGTGACACGTTGCACACGCGAAGTCATGGGGGCCTGAGCGCATGAAGAACAGGCGCTTGCCCACTTCATACATCTCACGCTCTTTTTGATGCCCCTGGGGCGTTGCGATCTTCAATTCGCGTGACGCGCCAGCCACATAGGTTGCCATATCGCGAACGTTGGCTTGCTCGCCTTTCGCGTAGCCGGTTTTGTTCAATTCTGCTTCGTCAAAGCCTTGCAATGCAGCCATGCAGGAAATGATGCGTGACTCCAAGTCTTGCACACGACCTGTGTCAGCGAAGAAGCGGGGCAACTCAACAAAAGCGCCTTTAACAACACCTGGGCCTTTACCCAAATCGCATTTCTCCATGGTCGCCTTTTTGGGGCCGCGAGCAGTGGTCCACAGCTCTTCACCATTCATCTCAAACAATTCGGCAGGGTTGCCGTCTTGCAACATTTCTCGGTATTTTGCGATACCGTCTTCAACGGCGTCAGCGTGAGCCAACCCCATTGCGCTTGACGCCAGCAGGGCGACGAGTGCCAGTTTGCGTTTCATTGATGTCTCCTTTTAATTGAGATGGGCCAACAGCTGCTGGCCCACCGAGTCCGATCGCCTTTAAGCGATGGTCACTTTGTCGGTGCGGCTATCGCCCTTGTTGTCTTTCCAAGACAACGTGACCTCATCCCCTGCTGCGCCGCCTTTAAAGCTAAACGCCAAGAACGGATTTTGAGACACGGCAGAGCCCCACTGGGCGGCCAACACAACCTTGCCGTTGTGTGATGCTGTGATGTCGGTGATGTGGTGCGCTGGGATCACATTCCCATCTGAGCCCTTACGCTGGCCACCTTCCATGACGTGTGCCATCAAAGCACGAACAGTGGTGACGCCGTTTTCCGCTTTCGCGCGGATACGCATTGGTTTTCCCATTTTTCTACTCCTAGATTGCTTCTATCAGTAATTTATGAACCGTTTAGCTGTGCGCGCATTAACCGCCGCATCCACCCAACGTTACTTTGGTCTCTTTGGACGCTGCGTACAGCTTACCGTCCGCTTTCACCACAACGGTCACGTTGGTGGTTTGGCCCATCTTCACGCGTGTTTTAACGTCTGCTTGGGTTCCTGCGGGGAAGCTAAAGCCAGCGGCAAGTGGGAAGGGGTTCTTTTCGATCAGGAACCACATGTCGGTGGTGCCGGGAATCTTGCTTTCCGCACCGACGGGCACAACCGCGCCGTTTTCAGCGATATCGGGCGTGTCCAAAATGATGTCTTTGCTTTCAGCGGGTGAGCCACCAAGGGCGTTGATGGCATCGGCAAAACTCTTGGTGCCGAAACCAGGGCGCTCGTCTGCGGCCAACGCTTGCGCTTGGGTAATGATGCCCAATGACACCAATGTGCCCAGCACACCGGTTGTCTTGATCACTTGACGACGTGTCGTGTTCATACTAGCTCCTTAAAAATTGTTTGGAACACAAGGTAAAAGATCCGAAGAAATGGAGAGACGGTAGCCAAACAGCGCTAAGTATCCATTCATAACCGTCATCTTATATCTACAGACCGTGACTGTAACTAGGGTTGATACGTAGAACGCGTAAATTACTTGGCGCCATCCACAATCCAGCCGGCGATGGCTGCCAATTCAGCGTCACTCAACTGCGGCTGACCTGGCATCGGGATTCCCCCCCACACCCCGGCACCGCCATTTTTGATTTTGCCAATCAGGTAGGTTTTTGCATCGGCTTGACCTTTGTATTTCTCGGCAACCTCAGCAAATCCAGGACCCACCATCTTGTTTTTCATGCCATGACACGCTGTGCAAGAGTTGGACACCAACAGCGCCTTAACATCAATGGCACCTGCCTCGGCTTTAGCCGGAGCAGCGACGCCCATGACTTTGGCGCGTGAATCGTTCAGCGTTTTTGGTGCCGGTTCTGTGGTCACGGCGCCGCGAACAGGACCGATGATTCGGTTTTGCTTGTTGATATCGCCATGGGCATCACGGGCGAAGTCAGGCAAGCTCGAACCCAAGGTCAACTCCGTCACACAATTTTTCATGCATGCGACGTTTTGCACATCACCCTTGCCTTTCACATCCCAAAGTGGTGTGTAGACCGTCATGCCGTTTCGATTGGGCATGCGCTTTTGTACATCCGCGATGTTTTTGTCCGACAAGACATAATCAGCCGGCACAACCTCCGCGAGGTTAAGGAGATAAGCCAAGACCGCGTACACATCGTCGGTGCTGAGCGACTTGGGCGCATTCCACGGCATGGCACGGTTGATGTAATCCCACAGCGTTGAGACGGTGGCAACCTTCATCATGGTTGTGCGTTGCGGGAAGTTTTTACCAGGAAGCAGATTGGCCACGTGCCCGGTCTCGATATCCTTCGCTGTGGTACCACCGACGAGTGGCGTAAAGACCTCGTTGGATTCACCAAAAACGCCATGGCAGCTCGCGCACTTGCTTTCCCAAACCTCTGTCCCGCGGTCCACGGAGCCGGCGCCGGCTGGCAAGCCTTTAAAGTCGGGGCGAACATCAATGTCCCAAGCAGCGATCTCAGCCGGCTTCGCGTCGCGGCCAATGTCTTCCCAAGGCTTCTTTGCGTGCGCACTGCCGAGCGCAAAGGTCGCCATAGCGAGAACCAGCAGTGGGTGGCTGAATCGTTTGTTGGCGGTCATCATCATCGTCTTCATATCAGTACACCTGCACGTTTGAGACCTCACCGTTCTCGGAAATCTTCCAAGACTGGATGGCGTTGTTGTGATAAATCGAGCGCGTGCCGCGGACAGCACGCAACTGGTTGATCTTGGGTTGCACATAGCCCGTGCTGTCGATGGCACGGCTTTGCAAAATCGCCGGCTTGCCGTCCCAAACCCAGTCAAAGTTAAATCGCGTTAGGGCTTTGCTAAGCGTCGGACCTTCAATCCGCGCGGTACGCCAATTGCGACCACCGTCAACGGAGACATCCACCCGCTTGATGGACCCGCGTCCGGACCAAGCCAACCCCGAAATGTTGTAGTAGCCCTTGTCGAGCAGCGTCTGGCTACCCGATGGCGTGGTGATGACGCTTTTACATTCCTGAATCGAGGTGTATTGCCGGTGCTGGCCATCAGGCTGCAAGTCGATGTAGTGCACCGCCTCATCCTTGGTGGCGTAAGGCTGGTCACCCACTTCAATGCGGCGCAAGTATTTGACCCAGCTCACACCCTGAACACCAGGAACGACCAGACGCAAGGGGTAACCGTTTTCCGGACGCAACATTTCGCCGTTCATACCCCACGCGATCATGACATCGTCCATTGCACGGTCCATGGCGATGGTTCGGGTCATGCTTGAGCCGTCGGCCCCTTCGGCCAACACGTAACGCGCCTTCTTTTTGTCAATCCCACACATCTCAAGGACGGTTGACAACAGCACGCCTGTGAATTCCGAGCAGCTCAACATGCCGTGGGTGTACTGCACCGACGGCAAGGCCACATTACCCCACTCTGGGCCGGTGTTCGCGCCGCATTCAATGAAGTGGATGCGTGAGACGCTTGGTAGACGCATCAAATCGTCCATCGTAAAAACCCGTGGACGCTTGACCAAGCCGTTCACCATGAAGCGGTGCTGGGATGGATCAATGTCCCACCAACCTTGGTGGTGGCGCTCAAAATGCAGCCCCGATGGCGTGATGATGCCAAACAGCCCCTGCAGGGGGCAGAAACTGACGGATGCTTGCGGCACGCGGGTCAAACCAGGGCTTTCGCGGCGCATGAGATTTGACTCCCACTTACTCGGCATGCCGTAGGCGTTTGCGGCAACGCCCTGCCCCAAGCCGGTCGTGTGCGCGGGGAGCTTCAAAATGGCATCCTCGCCCTCCGGGGCTGCAACGGCGGCCTTGCTGGCGGCGGCGATGCCCGCACCCATTGCCAACGCTTTACCCATGAAGCTCCGGCGCGCTTTGCGCGCGGTCTCGAGACCATCGGCGCTTAAATGGTTTTCTGGCGCCGGGATGATTCGGCCAATCGGTTGATCGAGCGCGTTTCCCATCGGGATATTGAGGTCTTGGTTGATCGGCATAAACCCTCTTTCAGTGGTCAAACCTGACTAAGTCAGTGGCAAAAACTCAAGCACGCAAACCAAAAGCGGTTTGGACTTGTCCTTCGGTGGCAGGCAGCCGACTAGCGACCTGCACGGAGATTGAGCGACAGAGCTCTAAAAAGAGCGGTTCCGCCACCCGATAAAAAATTTGCGTCCCCTCTCGCCGACGCGATAACAACCCCGCTTGGTACATCAAGCCCAAGTGGCGAGAAACGTTGGCTTGCAAGGCCCCAGTCGCGCGAATGATGTCGGTGACGCAACGCTCTTCGGTACAAATGGCGTGCAAGATTTTTAGGCGTGTTGGCTCACCCAACACACTGAAGTAGCGTGCGGTTGACTCAAAAACAGCATTCAAATCAGACATGGGGCTTTGGGCAATCTTTACTTGGCGTTTTACAAGTATATTATTGAATAATGATATACGGATAGGTAAAAACCCTAGCACTGCCCCGCTGCGACATCCCCCACATGCGACAATATTGCCTATGACAAATTCAACTTCACCCCAATTTCCCAACTGGTCGTTGCGCCGCTTGTGGCTGCCCATCCTCGCGATGACGGCCGTCATCGTGGTGTCCAACATTGCCGTCATGTACCCCATCAACGACTGGTTGACGTGGGGCGCATTCACCTATCCTTTTGTTTTCCTGGTCACCGACTTGACCAACCGCGGCGTTGGTCCTGCGGGTGCGCGCAAAGTCGCTTGGGCCGGTTTGGTGCTTGCCGTTATCTTGTCGGTTTACTTCGCTGACTGGCAAATCGCGCTGGCATCCGGTGCTGCCTTCATAAGCGCCCAGCTGCTTGACATCGCCTTCTTTAACCGCCTGCGTTCAATGTCTTGGTGGAAAGCCCCCCTGATTGGCTCAATCGCCGCATCGGTTCTCGACACCGGTTTGTTCTTCTTCATTGCCTTCTATGGCTCAGATATGAACTGGATGATGTTGGCAAGCGGCGATTTGTTGGTAAAGTGGTCGATGGCTGCCGTGTTGCTGATGCCTTACCGCTTGTTGCTCCCGTGGGTTGCGGGCATCGCTGAAAACACCACAAGGCCAGCGCATTGACCCCAACATAAAAGCCCCATGAACACCACCATCGCCCCAAGCCGGACACAACTGAACCGTATCTGCTCGGGGCTGATGATGACGCTCGTGTTGAGTGGCTTTATCTTTGGGGCGCTCGGTTGTGTCGCAACCGGGACCTCGCTCACCGAGCCGAGCGCAACCGCTGACCCGACGGCTCCGCAAGCGCGTGTTGCCGACGACTTTCCCGTACCCAGCGGCTCCAAGGTCAACACCGAGGAGACCCTGGTGCTTGGCAGTGGGAACAATTGGACCGGTCGACTGAGCTTGGTCTTGAGCGTGGACACGCAGGCGGCCTATGTGCACTTTAGAGATCAAGCAAAAGCCTTCGGCTGGAACTTGGTATCCGGGTCCTTTGGAACCACCAGTATCCTG
This sequence comes from Burkholderiaceae bacterium, assembly GCA_023260315.1. Lineage (GTDB taxonomy): Bacteria > Pseudomonadota > Gammaproteobacteria > Burkholderiales > Burkholderiaceae_C > RS62. Next base: position 2,195 of record JALQVQ010000108.1, on the reverse strand, counting down.
ACGTTTGCCAAAGGGCAGCGATCCGCTACCGTCTTAATCCTTGACCGCAGTGGACTTCAAAGCGCCAAGGCCACCATCACCGTGAGCCCAATGGCAACCCCAGCGACCAAGTAATCGGCTATCCTCCTAGCGGAATCTGTTTGAAGTTAGGAAACCGAATGCCCCGTTCCAAAAAACCCTCGTCCCATAAAGCCCCGCAGGTTGCCATCATCGGCGCAGGCATCGCAGGCATTGCCTGTGCACGCACGCTCGCGCAGGCCGGCATGCATGTGACTGTTTTTGAAAAAAGCCGCGGTTGCGGTGGCCGCATGTCAACGAGACGGTCGCCGTTTGGCGATTTTGATCATGGGGCACAGTACTTCACCATGCGCGATCCACGGTTTGAGGCCGCGCTGGCGACCACGGCGGGAACCATCAAACGCTGGAGCGCCAACACCGTGCGCGTCATGGATGCAAATGGGCAAGTGCTTGCCACGACCGGACGCCCCAACGATGCGCATTGGGTGCCCGTTCCTGGCATGAACGCGCTCGTCAAGGCGTGGGCGACACCCTTGCAAGACGGCTCGATACCTGGCTGCGATGTCAAACTCCAAACACGCGTCACCCAGCTTGAGAAGGTCAATGGCAAGTGGTGCTTACAGGTTGAAAATGGCGAGCAGCAACAGGGGTTTGATCACGTGGTGTTGGCCATCCCCAGTGCGCAAGCCCAGACCTTGCTTGCAGACAGCGGCCTCATGCCAGATTGGCAATCAAAAATCGCGGATGTCTTGGTCGATCCCTGCTGGACGCTGATGCTTGCCTATCCGCAAGCCAGCCAGCCAGGGCTAAGCCACCTCGGTCCGCACTGGAACGTGGCACGCAGCACGCACCATCGCATCAGCTGGGTTGCGCGCGAGTCCAGCAAACCGGGGCGCAGTGCCATTGAGCGTTGGACGGTTCAGGCAAGCCCTCAATGGTCACAGGAGCACGTCGACGATGCGCCCGACCGAGTGATCGCAAAACTGACCAAAGCGTTCGGGGAAATCACGGGTATTCGTGTCACCCCATCCCATGCCGAGGTGCATCGTTGGCTTTACGCGCAAACCCGCCGACCCTTGGGGCAGCCGTTCCTGCACGATGCCACCCAACAGGTATCCGTATGCGGTGATTGGTGTTTGGGTAACCGCGTGGAAAACGGCTTCATCTCTGGCCTCGAGCTCGCGCTGGCAATCGCCGAGGCATAACACGCGGTGTGACGCCGCATGGCTTACGTCGGACGTTTTGCACCCTCCCCCACTGGGCCACTTCACGCGGGCTCACTGACCACGGCATTGGCCAGCTGGCTGGATGCGCGCGCTCACGGTGGGCGTTGGCTTGTACGTTTAGAGGATGTGGACACCCCTCGCACGATTGCTGGCGCCGGTGAGCTGATCCTTGCACAACTGACGGCTCACGGCCTCGAGCCAGATGAGCGGGTGCAATGGCAATCAAAACGCACTGCGTCCTACGAGGATGCCCTGTCACGTTTGTCATCGGCCAATTTGGTCTATGGCTGTGCATGTTCAAGACAGGTGATCTTGCAGGCCCTTGCAGCGCAGAACACGCCACCCGACCGACACACCACGGCTCGCTATCCCGGCACTTGCCGCGATCGCGCACTCAACGCCGCCCGCACCGGGCTGGCGCAACGCCTCAACACAAAGGGTGCAGAAGCCATCGAGTGGCAGGACCGGCGGGCCGGCTCCCAAACAGAAGATGTCCACGGCACTGTGGGTGATTTTGTGCTCCGACGCGCCGATGGCGTATGGGCATACCAACTCGCTGTCGTGGTTGATGACGCCGAGCAGGGGGTAACCCACGTGGTCAGGGGCGCCGACCTGAGCGACAACACCGCCCGCCAAATTTTTCTGCAGCGCTGTTTAGGTTTACCGACACCCGTTTATTTACACACACCCTTGGTGATGGGGGCGGACGGGCAGAAGTTGAGTAAACAAAACGGTGCCGAATCATTACCCACTGTTGACCCAATAGCAGGGCTCCGCCGCGCCGCCGCATCACTGGGACTACCCGCCGATGTGATGCCGCAGGTCACAACGCCCTACCCACTGTTAGCCCGATGGATTGAGGCCTGGAAAGTCCGCTGGATAGACCCTTAAGCCAATGCTTGGGGCACATACAATGGTGATGCGGCGCTGCTTTCGGCGCCACGCGCTTTG
>JALQVQ010000102.1 GCA_023260315.1 Burkholderiaceae bacterium | reverse complement strand
TACACCCTCAAAAGTATCGACGCCTTGCTATCGAATTAAGCCGCTAAGGGCTTAACCACCGTTGTGGCAGGGCTCGTATGTGCCGCGGCACTGCGCCCGTCACACATGGTTTCGGCCAGCGCCTCCGCTGTGGCGGCAGAGAGCGTCCACCCCAGGTGCCCGTGCCCGGTGTTGTAAAACACATTGGCTTGTTTGCCGCGGCCAACGCGAGGCATCATGCTTGGTGTCATTGGGCGCAAGCCCGCCCAAGGAACGACCTGTCGGGTACTCACACCCGGGAAACATTGGTTCACCCAGTTGACCAAGGGTCGGATGCGGTCGGCACGAATGTCTCTGTTGTAGCCGTTGAACTCGGCTGTGCCTGCCACCCGGAATCGATCCAAGCCGAGACGGCTCGTTACAAGCTTGGTCTCATCGTCCAGCAACCTCACAGTGGGCGCTGCCGCCTGCGATTGGGCGTCAGTGAGGTTAACCGTGATGGAATAACCTTTGACAGGGTAAATGTTGACGCGATCACCCAATTGCGCAGCAAAGTCTCGGCTGGCCACGCCAGCGCAGACGACGACCCGGTCGAATGTTTCGGCACGCTGGCCATCGGTATCCGAGAGGGTGACCGTGACGCGATCACCGTCGCTGCTGAGCTTGTCGATGGTTTCACCAAAACGAATTGAGCCGCCCATGCGCTGCACGGCAGCCGCTAAGCCAACCGTAAATTTGTGGATATCACCGGTCGCGTCACTTTCGGTGAAAAATCCGCCATAAAACTGCCCGCTCAGCGTGGGTTCGATGGCACGCATCTCATCGGTCGTGACGGCGCGGCGAGCCAAGCCGCCCTTGGCCAGCATTTCGTTCACGCGAGCGGCGTGATCAAAGCCTGCCCTGTTGCGATAGATGTGCAGGATCCCTTTGTGTTTCACGTCAAAGTCAATTCCCTCTGCCTCCGCCCAGCCGTGCAGGTGCTCCCGTGCGGCAATCGCCAACTTGGCGCTGGCAATCGTGTTCGTCTCGTAGTTCGGAATGTTGGCGATGAATTCGGCCATCCACGACAGTTTGTGCCAGCTGGGTTTTGGATTCACAAGGAGGGGGGCGTCGCTCTTGAGCATCCATTTCAAGCCCTTCAGGATCGTGCTGGGGTGATTCCATACCTCAGCATTTGACGCCGACAGTTGGCCCCCGTTTGCAAAGGACGTTTCCATCCCCGCGTAGCGTTGCCGTTCAAAAAGAGTGACTGATAAACCGCGCTTTGCGAGTGCGTATGCGGTTGTGACGCCGGTGATACCGCCGCCAATGATGGCAATAGAAGTCATGAGGTTGCTCCAAACAGTCTGTGGGTGGACCCGGCGCGACTGCGCCTTGGGTGCCCCATCTGTTTGGAACCTGAGAGATTCATGCGAACAACCAAACGGCGTTGCACTTGCTCCTGCGGTGAGTGGGGTGACGACCCCCACTGCTCTTCAGAGTGGTGAAAGCGAATCGGTCCTTTTGCCTGAGAGTTTCCGGGGCGGTTGCTCCTTCGGCGCGTCATCGTTTGCGCGTGACGTCTCTCCCGATTCACCTTGAAGAACGAATTCTAAGACATCATCCGCACCAAGATCAAGCTGATTGCTGGGAAAGCAACGAGCAGCGCCAGTCGGACCACGTCGACAGCAATAAATGGGATGAGCCCTTTGAATATTTTTCCGACTGGGACGTTCGGCAGGTTGGCTTTGAGCACGAAAACGTTCATCCCAATTGGGGGGGTGATGAGTCCGATTTCTGTGAGCACCACGACAATGATGCCGAACCAAATCAAATCGTAGCCCTGAGCGACAAGTGTCGGTGAAAAGAGCGGGACGAAAATAAGGATGATGGCCATGGTGTCCATCACGCAACCCAGCACCAAAAAGACAGACAGGATAGCCAGCAAAACACCCAGCTTACTCAAGCCTGAGCCTTGAACCATATTCAGCAAAGAATCGGCCAGGCCAGAAAAAGAGATCAGTTGGGAGAAGAGCATCGCGCCGAACAAGACGACGTAGAGCATGACCGAGGTGTAGGCCGTTTCGAGCAGGGTTTGCTTGAGCACGGTTCGATCAAGGCGCCGCTGCAGGAGCGCCACCAGCAGCGCAACGCCTGAGCCGATTCCGCCCGCCTCAGTGGGCGTAAAGAGACCCGCGTAAAGACCACCAATGATCAGCGTGAAGAGCAGAAAAAACGGCCATACACCCGCTAGGGCCGACCAGCGTTCTGCAGCCGTTGTGGCGTCACCTCGGGGCGCTTCGCTGGGACGGAACAGCGCGATCAGGTAGATCACGAGCATGTAGAGCGCCAAACCGAGGAGGCCTGGTAAGACGCCCGCAACGAACAGATGACCGATGTTGGTTTGCGTCAGGATGCCGTAAATCATCAAAATGATGGAAGGTGGGATCAGGATCCCCAATGTGCCACCCGCCGCGATTGTGGCGGAAGACAAGCTCTCTGAATACCCATATCGCTGCATGCTCGGGTAGGCGACTTTCGCCATGGTCGCCGCAGTTGCGAAACTTGAGCCGCATACCGCGCTGAAGCCCGCGCAGGTGACCATGGTCGCGAGCGCAAGCCCCCCGCGCACCGGGGCTAGAAACGCGTTGGCCGCGCGGAAGAGGTCCTGCGAAATGCCTGTTCTTGACAGCACATTTCCCATCAGGATGAACAGCGGAACAACTGCCAGCTCATATGAAAAAACGGCTTCGCTCAGCGTCATCGGCACCATCACCCGTGCGACGTCCCAGCCATTTAAAAACGTGATACCCCCGATGGAGACGCTTAGCAACGCGATCCCGAGTGGGACGCGTAGGAAAGCCAATACCAAAACAGCCAGGAGGCTATAGAGACCGATGGTCATAGATCGCTTTCAGTGGAATGGGCGACAGGCAAGCCCGCCGTGAGTGCTGCGAAAGCGGCAAGTCCTGATGTGAGTGAGAGGTAGGCGTACATCCAGGCGCGCGGAATACCGAGCGCTTGGCTCACCTCGCGCATGGATTCCGCTTCACCGACGGAGACCGCAAATTCATAAGCGATCAGTCCGAGAACACTTGCAATCAGACCGTTGACAATGTAGTGCCACACACGCCATTGGGGTCGTAGCAGCCATGAGTCAAACAAGTCAATGCTCAGGTGGGCACGCCGCGCAGTCAAAAGCGGCAGCCCAGAAAACACAATCACGGCCATCAGGTGTTCAGTGATGTCGTGAGCGCCGAAGACCGGAGTGTTGAACAAACGCCGACCGATCACATCGGTAAACGTCAGGAGAACCATGCCGCCCAAAAAGCCCATTAAGAGCACTTGAACGAGTTGTTGAAGTCGAGCGTTGAGGGCGGTCATGGCGGCTTACTTGGTTAAAGACTTGTACTGGTCTTCGTAGTATTTCACCACGGCTTGGCCATCCTTCACGCCAAAACTTGGCGCCTTGGCGTACCACTCTTTCAGGAGCGCGCTGCGAATGCCCGTGACCATCTTTTGCAGGGCAGGATTGGGCGCGTTAAAGGTGTGACCGTCTGCGCGCATCTTCGCCTCAGCGCTCTTCATTTGCTTGTCGAATTCCTGTCCCCAATGGCGTGAGAGTGACTCGCCTGAGACGCGCATGATGGCCTTTTGGTCGGCGGCAGACAGGCTGTTCCACTTGCCCTCATTGATCACCACGAAGAATGTGGCGTCGTAGAGGCCCTCTGGGACGATGGTGTGGTACTTCAGCTTGCCATCGAGACGGAAGTTGACGACTGACTCAAGGCCATGAAGTGACGCATCAATCACGCCGCCTTCCAGCAACTCATAGGCTTTCGTCGCTGGGGCGGAGACGGGAACGGCACCCATATCCTCGAGGATTCGCTTCTGAATCGGACCCCCCATACGGACTTTTTGGCCTGCCAAGTCTTCCGGGGTCACGATGGCTTTGCTGCCGTGATTGAATTGGCCGCCGCCCAGCATGCCAACGCCCAACATCACGACGCCCTTTGCAACCTCGTTCTGCGCAAGGTACTTTTGGTAGGTGCGCCACAGAGCGACCGAGGTTGCCTCTGTGTTTGAGCCCATCATGGGCATTTCGGCGAACCACATCATCTGGAAGCGCTCGGGCTCGTATGTGAAGTTACCCCATGTGATGTCGGCAACGCCTTTGCGCGCCAACTCCCAGTGTTGGGGTGGGCTACCAACGGCCTTTGGCAACATTTTGATGGTGACGCGACCTTCCGTGGCTTTTTCAACTTCAGCCATCCAGGGTTGCAAGATGTCTTTCGACAAAAAATGGGTGGGGGGCACCCAGCTCGACATCGTCAAAGTGGTTTGTGCCTGTGCGACTGCGCTGGCAGCGACGCAGCCTAGCATCGTCAAAGCAACCAAAGACTGTTTTAGAAAGTGTTTGCGGTTCATGATGTCTCCCTTTTGGGTGTTGTTGAAAAGAATGCTAACGCGAGAGTGGTCCAAAAATCAGCGCCGACTGCGATGATGTCGTCGTTGAAGTCATAGCCGGGGTTGTGGACCATACAAGCCCCATGGCCGTCGCCGGTGCCATTTCCAATGAGGAAATAGCAACCAGGTACCTGCTGCAACATGAAAGCGAAGTCTTCGCTTCCCATCAACATGGGGCCGTCGGGATTGACACCCGCGGCGGGCGCCATGGCTTGTGCGGTTGCGATGGCGAATTGGGTGGCTGTCGGGTCATTGACCAATACGGCGTAGCCTTGTCGCCAGTCGATGTCTGCTGTCAAACCGTAGCTCTGTGCTTGACCATGAATAATCGATTTGACTTTCGACTCCAGCAGGGTCCGCGCTTCAGGGGTGAGCGCGCGAACACTGATTTCAAGTTTCGCGACGGCTGGGATCACGTTGTTGGCGTGCCCTGCATTGACCGCACCGACTGTGACGACGGCGGGGTGCAGGGGGTCAATATTGCGTGAAACAACGGTTTGAAGCGCCATCACAATGGAGGCCGCTGCAACAACGGGGTCGTTGGCGAGGTGGGGCATGGCACCGTGACCGCCACGCCCCGTCAGGGTCACAGTTGCGTAGTCGGAGGAGGCCATGGCTGGGCCGTTTCGAAACACCAATTGGCCCGTGGTCATACCTGGCATGTTGTGGGCGGCAAAAATCATGTCGCATGGGAATCGCGTGAACAAGCCATCCGCCATCATTTTGAGCGCGCCGCCACCGCCTTCTTCGGCCGGTTGGAAGATGAGGTTGAGCGTCCCATCAAAATCGCAGTCTTGCGCCAGACGTTTGGCTGCAGCGAGCAGCATGGCGGTGTGACCGTCATGCCCGCAGGCGTGCATCAGTCCGGGCTTCACGCTGGCCCAAGGCAGCTGGGTGCCTTCTTGGATGGGGAGGGCATCCATATCGGCTCGCAGGCCCAAGCATGTTTTGGCGTCGCCGCGGCGGAGCTGCCCAACAACGCCCGTACCGCCGACGCCAGTGGTGACGGTGTATCCCCACGACGCGAGCTTTTCAGCCACCAAGCGGGCGGTCTCGTGCTCCTCAAATGCCAACTCTGGCGCGCTGTGGATCTGGCGCCGTAAGCTGACGAATTCGTCGATGAAGGCTTTCTCAGGTGCGTTCACTGTGTCCCCTTATCGCCTCTAAATTTCGGCCGTTGTGGAAATACTAAAACTCGACAATTTAAAAGTCCAATGCATTATTATTAGTTATTCAATAACTTATATGCATTGATATGACCCTTGTACAGATGAAACATTTCATGGTTCTCGCAGAGCTGGGGACTTACGTTGCGGCGGCAAAGGCCTTGTTTGTGACCCAGCCCGCCTTAACGCGGAGCATTCAGTCGCTTGAAGATGCGCTGGGACAACCGCTCTTTGATCGCGTCGGGCGGCGCATTGAAATCACCGCGTTTGGCCGATCTGTTTTGGCGCACACGCACAATCTGGTGCAAGATGCCGAGCACATTCGCACGCTTGGCAAGCAAACAAAAGAGGGACGGACGGGGCGTCTGCGTTTGGGGTTGGGGTCTGGCCCGGGGGCTGTAATGGCGGTGCCGCTGATGACTCAAGTGGTGGAGCGTTACCCGAGCTTACAGCTCGAAATATCGCGTGGTCGAACCAGTCGATTGATTGATGCGTTGCGCGATCGCACGCTTGATGGTGCAGTGGTCGATATCCGGTCAATGCGACCCGCTTCAGACCTGCTGGTCACGCACCAAGTGGTGATGAAAGCCAGTTTTTTGTGTCGTGTCGATCACCCGCTGATGGCAAAGAGCAAGCGCATCAGCATTGACGACGTGTTGGCATATCCGTTGGCATCGACACCCCTCAGTGATGAGGTCGCTCGTGCCATGACGGAGCGCTACGGTCCGAAGGCCAATCCTGATGACTGCATCACCCTGCGCAACGATGACACCCAAACGCTGATCGCGGTCGCCCGTGCCACCAATACCATCGTGCTGACCATCAATGCCGCGGCCAGCGATTTGGCGCGCTTACCGGTCTATCCAGCGATGAATGCCACCGCAAGATTTGGCCTTGTCACGTTGGCGCGGCGGGCGCAAGTGCCTGCGATGAGCCTGGTGGGGGAGCTCATGGACACGCTGTTGCGTGACCAATGAGTCAGCGTTTTTGCAGGAGCAGGAGGGTGCCCAGCAGGCCACAGATGATTGAGCCGCTCAAGACGCCAATTTTCAACTGAGTGGTGAAGACGGGATCAAGGCCGTTGAATGCCAAGCCACCGATGAAAAGGCTCATGGTGAAGCCGATACCGCACAAGACCGACACCCCCAGTATTTGACGGGTCGACGCAGCCGATGGCGTTTGCGCCCATCCCATTTTGATCATGAGCATCGTGGTGCCGAACACGCCAACAGCTTTGCCAACCAAGAGACCCATAACGATGCCGAGCGGCACGGGGGAGAAAAGAATATCGGTGGTGACGCCTTGCAACGATACCCCTGCGTTCGAGAACGCAAAGAGCGGCAGGACCACAAACGCAACCCAGGGGTGAAGGCCGTGTTCCAGCGAGACAACGGGTGAGTCGCCGTTGGCATTGCGCATGGGAATCGCCAGCGCGGTGATGACGCCCGCGAGCGTCGCATGAACGCCTGACTTCAAAACAAAAACCCACATGATCAGGCCGACCACGATATAAACATCAGCGCGCGCGATGCCTCTGCGATTGAGCAACCACAACAGAAGGCCTGCCAATACAGCACCGCCCAGCATGGGGATCGACAAATTCTGGGTGTAGAAGATGGCGATCACAACGATGGCACCCAAGTCATCGATGATGGCGACAGCGGTTAGAAAGACCTTCAATGACAAGGGCACGCGTGAACCGAGCAGCATCACGATGCCGAGCGCAAAAGCGATATCGGTGGCCGCGGGGATTGCCCATCCGCGCAGCGCGTTGGCGTCACCCCAGTTGATACCCGCATAGATCAATGCGGGCAGGGCCATTCCGCCCAATGCGGCGGCGGCTGGCAAAACCAGCTGTCCGGGGCCAGAGAGCTCACCCTCAACGAACTCACGTTTGATCTCTAGGCCGACCAAGAAAAAGAAGATGGCCATCCACAGGTCGTTGACCCACAGAATAAGCGGCTTGGCGAGTACCAAACTATCGTTTGCGACGCGAACCTCGCCCCGAAGCGATAACCAGCCTTGGTACCAATCTGCCAAGGAGGAGTTACTGACGATCAATGCCGCAAGTGCGGCAATGGCGAGAACGATGCCGCCTGCCGATTCGGCGGCAAAAAAACGAGTGAATGCCTGTGTGATTTGTTTCATCCTTTCAGTTTAAAGGACCCGCGCGCGCGCCTTGGGCGCCGCGCTGAAACCCTTAGAGCCTGAAAGGAAACCCTTGCAAAACTTACGACGCGGTGGCCGCGGCAAACGCTTGCTGTAACTTACGTTCTGGTGGTGGCGCATAGCCGCCGCGTCGCGAAGTCTTGAGACCAATGCGAGCCATGCCTTCTGCCAACGTGACGGCACACGCGAGCCCGTCAAGCACTGGCAACCCGTAGCGCTGGCTCAGTGAGTCCGCCAGGTCGGCCATGCCCGCGCAACCAAGAACGATGGCCTCGGCTCTGTCCTCGTCCATGGCCTTCACGATCTCGGCTTCAATCTTGCTGCACGCCGCGGGATTGTTGTTCTCCAGATCAAGAACCGCCACCTCCGAAGAACGGACCTTCACACACTGATGCGCCATGCCATAACGCGCCAAATTATGCTCAAGCGCTGGCACGGATCGCGCCAGTGTTGTGACCACCGAAAACTTGTTCGACAGCATGGCGGCACAGCGGTATGCGGCCTCGCCAATACCGATGACAGGTTTATCCGTCAGACACCGTGCCGCATCAAGCCCCGTATCGTCAAAGCAGGCGATGACGACGGCATCAAAATCCTCTGCTTGACCTATCGTCTGCAGGAGTCCCGCCAGGCTCATTGCCTCGTCAAAGTAGCCAACGCCAACTTCACGCTGGTGCTTAACAGTGGTAAAGCCACGTGCTTGTGCCTCAAATTCACGCTCTTGCATTTCACTGTAACCAGC
>JALQVQ010000039.1 GCA_023260315.1 Burkholderiaceae bacterium | reverse complement strand
CTGGGGATCATGCGCTTCTTTCGACAGTAAGATGGCCCTCCATCTTGCAACTAAACCAGTTTTTCGGGAATATCCAGTTGTAAGTTAGGTCAGTGAGGAGCCAAAAACAAAAAGCCCCACGTGGTGCGGGGCTCTGCGCATCGAAAAAGTTGATCGTCAGATGACCGCGAGGGTCACCTCGACGTTACCGCGCGTCGCATTCGAGTATGGACACACTTGATGCGCCGCATCCACCAGGGCTTGAGCCTGTGCGAGTTCAATGCCGGGAATGTGGATACTCATGTCAACCTGAATGGCGAAGGCGTTGGGAATGGTTCCGATGGCAACAGACGAATCGATTTTGGTGTTTGCTGGCAGCGAGATTTTCTGTTGGCCCGCGACGAACTTCAGTGCACCGATGAAGCAGGCGGCATAGCCTGCTGCAAAAAGCTGCTCAGGATTGGAGCCGAATGCGCCATCGCCGCCCAGTTCCTTGGGAGTCGTGAGTTTGATTTCTAAAGCGCCATCGCTGGAACGCGCGGTGCCCTCCCGTCCACCGGTAGCGGTTGCGTGGGCGGTGTAGAGAATTTGGTCAAGCTTGGTAGTCATGGTTGCTTTCGTGTTGGAGGTGAAGGAAAAAACAATTCGGAATGAAGTCGCGAGGCAACTCAGTCCTCCGAGATGGGGGCGGCGGACAGCTGTCGGCGCAATGTCTGAAGCCGAGCCGTTAGATCAGCCAGGTCGTCAAGATCACACGCGGCCGCACAAGTCAGGCGTTGCGGAATCGATTCGGCACGAGCCTTGAGACGACGGCCAGCGAGCGTCAGGGTCACCAACACGCGCCGCTCGTCAGCTGGGTCGCGTCTTCGCGTCAGCAACTCGGCAGCATCCAGCCTCTTGAGTAAAGGGCTCAGGGTTCCGGAGTCAATTTGCAACCGTTCCCCCAAGTCGGAAACCGACAATTCGTCCTGCTCCCACAAGGCGAGCATTACTAGGTATTGGGGGTAAGTGAGACCGAGGGGCTCCAGCAAGGGCCTGTAAAGCTTGGTCATTACCAAGGACGTCGAGTAGAGCGCAAAACATAACTGCCGATCCAGAGCGAGAGGCCCAGGGGCGGTGACTTCGGATTGAGCGGGTGCTTTGGCTTTTGGCATGGTGGTTATTATTGCACACAATTAAATTGTGTACAATTTAATTTACGTGCCTTCGTGCAGTCGAGTGGCAACGTCGAACTGCGCGATGAAAGCTGTTTAGAAATTTGGGAGGGTGTTTTTGCGTGCTGCAAAAACGATTCAGCCAACACGTCGAAATTGGCGAACAAAAACAAAAAACGCCCTCAAGAGGGCGTATTTGCTTTTTGTCTGGCGGAGCGAGAGGGATTCGAACCCTCGATGAGGCTCTACACCCCATACTCCCTTAGCAGGGGAGCACCTTCGGCCACTCGGTCATCGCTCCGGACCTTGCAATTATGCCACGACTTTAGACCTTATCCGCTGCGATCTCTTGGTCCAAATCAAATGCGCGGTGCAGCGCACGAACCGCCAGCTCCATATACTTTTCGTCGATCACGACAGAGATTTTGATCTCTGATGTTGAGATCATTTGAATGTTGATGCCCTCTTCGCTCAGGCAGCGGAACATCTTACTTGCGACACCCGCGTGGCTGCGCATGCCGATACCGACCACGCTGACTTTGCAAATCTTGGCGTCGCCAGTCACTTCTTTTGCACCCAACTCACCCGCGACTTTCTCTTTCAAAAGGTCCACTGTTTTTGCGAAGTCGTTGCGGTGAACGGTAAAGCTGAAATCGGTTAAACCGTCTTTACTGAGGTTCTGGATGATCATGTCGACGTCGATGTTAGCGTCGGCCACACTACCCAAGATTCGGAACGCGATGCCCGGGGTATCGGGTACGCCTAGCAAAGAGACTTTCGCTTCATCGCGGTTAAACGCGATACCAGATACGACGGCTTGTTCCATGTTGTCTTCGTCCTCAAAAGTGATCAAAGTGCCAGATTTGGCCTCTTCATTGATATCGATGTCCCACGGTGTGAAGCTTGACAGGACACGCATCGGAACACGGTACTTGCCAGCAAACTCAACCGAGCGGATTTGTAAAACTTTACTGCCCAGACTCGCCATCTCGAGCATTTCTTCAAAGCTAATACGCGTCAGGCGACGCGCGTCCTCAACCACCCGAGGGTCGGTCGTGTAAACGCCGTCAACGTCGGTGTAAATCAGACACTCATCAGCCTTCATGGCCGCAGCCACGGCGACCGCAGAGGTGTCGGAGCCACCGCGACCCAGCGTCGTAATGTTGTTGTTGGCGTCCACACCTTGGAAACCGGTGATGATCACAACTTTGCCGTTCGCCAACTCGGCGCGAACGCGCGCATCATCGATCGACTCGATACGGGCTTTCGTATGTGCGCTGTTGGTTTTTATCGGGACCTGCCAGCCAGAAAAGCTGACAGCCTCAAGGCCTTCAGCCTGCAACGCGATGGATAACAGCCCCACCGAAACCTGCTCGCCTGTCGAGGCGATCATGTCGAGTTCGCGGTCATAGGCCGCTGTTGTTTTAGCGGGCGCCAGTTCTTTTGCGAGTCCCAACAACCGATTGGTCTCGCCACTCATGGCAGAAGGAACGACCACCATTTGGTGACCGGCGCGATGCCATTTGGCGACGCGTTTGGCAACGTTGGCGATGCGTTCGGTTGAACCCATCGACGTGCCGCCGTATTTGTGAACGATTAAGGCCATATATAAACGAGGCAGTTGGTGGCTTGGTTGAGGCAAACCCAAGATTATAGGTTTGGTTATTCGAGGCTGTTTACAAAACCCAACACGTCGCCCGAGCGGACCACGGTCCCCGCCCCAACTCTCAACTCAATGCGATGACCCCGGGTTTTACACGCCTCAATCTGCAACAAAAGTTCAGCCATCTGCGCGGCACTGGGGGTCGCTAATGGCAACCGTGCGAGCCACCAGCGCAGAAAATTGGTTTGACGGTCAACGCCAAGCCCCTGCAGTAACTTAATGTTGGGCGGCACACCGACGGCAAGCGCGTCTAACTCGGCCAGATCATTCAGCAGCTTCTGCGCCTGTGCCGCGTGCTGAGCGCTGCGTGCAACCGCCGTGGCGACACCCGGCAGCGCGCGCTCAAGCGCTGGTAAGACGTCCTGGCGAATGCGGTTGCGTGTGAATTGGGTGTCTTGGTTGGTCGGGTCGTCGATGAAAGCCATCCCCTGCCCGTCCAACCAGTCCCGTAGCGCCTGGCCCTGTACCGCTAGGATCGGTCGAATGAACCGCATACCATGCCTGACGAACTGCGGTGCCATGCCCGATAAGCCGGGTAAGCCGGCACCACGACTGAGCGCAATCAGCACGGTTTCAAGCTGATCTTGCGCGTGTTGGGCCAGCAGCACACAGCCGGCATTGACAGACTCAGCAGCGCTGGCCAAGGCCTCGTAACGCGCAAGGCGCGCCTGCGCCTCGACGCTCTGACGCGGGCCACAGGTAACGGTGACCCGCCGGATCACCAGAGGCACCCCAAGCGCATCGCAGACACGCTTGCAATGCGCCTCAAAGTCGGCGGCAGCGGCTTGGAGGCCGTGGTTGATGTGCAGTGCGACGGCCCGCTCGGGATAGGACGCAATCGCCGCGCTGAGTAACGCCGTTGAGTCGGCGCCACCACTGAAGGCGACAGCCACAACACCCGCCAGCGGGGGCAGTGGCAAGCACGGGTTTGACGCCGGTTTAGGCGTCTCGGTCGTTGAAGCGGCCATAGCTCTGGAGCCGCTCGTAACGTCGGTCAAGCAACTCTGCTGGCTTGAGGTCACTGACCTGGCGCAACGCATCCGTCAGCGCACGCTTGAGGGTCGCGGCCATTTGTTTGTGGTCACGATGCGCACCGCCCATGGGTTCGTTCACAATTTTATCGATGAGACCCAGTGTTTTAAGGCGCGGTGCAATGATGCCCAGGGCCTCGGCGGCAATTTCAGCCTTTTCACTGGTTTTCCAAAGGATGGAGGCGCACCCCTCTGGACTGATGACCGAGTAAACCGCGTGTTGCAGCATCAGCACCTGGTCGGCCACGGAAATTGCGAGTGCACCGCCCGAGCCACCCTCGCCGATGATGGTCGTGATGATCGGAACTTCGAGTTGCGCCATCTCAAAAATATTGCGCCCGATCGCCTCGCTTTGGCCACGCTCTTCGGCGTCAATACCGGGATAAGCGCCAGGCGTGTCCACGAAGGTAAAAACGGGCAGCTTGAACTTTTCAGCCAGCTTCATGAGGCGCAAAGCTTTGCGATAGCCTTCGGGTTTGGTCATACCGAAGTTACGCAACGCACGCTCCTTGGTGTCACGACCTTTTTGCTGACCCAAGACGATACAGGGCTGACCATTAAAGCGGGCCATGCCGCCAACAATGCTCAGATCATCGGCGAAATGGCGATCACCGTGGAGCTCAACAAAATGTGTGAACACCAGGTTGATGTAGTCCATGGTGTAAGGACGCTCAGGGTGACGCGCGATTTTAGTGACCTGCCAAGGCGTGAGCTTGGCGTAGATGTCCTTGGTCAGCTGTTCGCTTTTCTTGGAGAGCTGAGCGATTTCCTGAGAGATGTCAACGGCTGACTCCGATT
Organism: Burkholderiaceae bacterium; assembly: GCA_023260315.1. Classification (GTDB taxonomy): domain Bacteria; phylum Pseudomonadota; class Gammaproteobacteria; order Burkholderiales; family Burkholderiaceae_C; genus RS62. The sequence continues at coordinate 3,803 of JALQVQ010000039.1, read as the reverse complement.
GGACGAATCGAAGCTCGTCAACCTTGTTCTCCAACTCCGCAATGGGTTGTTCGAAATCCAGAAAGTGCTTTTTTGCCATATCTAACGCATCGCCTTGTAAACGACTTGAATGTGTGCCGATCGCCACCACCTACCGCCTAGTAGGCGACGGGCTCCGGGTCCAGTGAGCGCCAAATATACCAAGTTGCGACACTCCGGTAAGGCTCCCATGCCCGCGCGAGGTCGCGAACTTCGCTTCGGCTGACGGGCTCACCCGAAAAATATAGCTTACTGATGCCGTTTACCAAGCCGACGTCGTCTAAGGGTAAGACGTCGGGGCGCAGCAAGTAGAACATCAAAAACATTTCAGCCGTCCAACGCCCGATGCCTCTGATGGCGATGAGCTCGGCGATGATCGCCTCATCATCCATTTGGCTCCATTGTTTGACGCTGACTTTGCCATTTTGAAAGTAGCTGGCCAAGTCTTGGAGGTATTCGACCTTGCGCGCGCTCAAACCTGAGCCGCGCATGTCTTCGACACTCAGCTTCAACACGGCCGCAGGCTTGACAACCTTCATGAGTCCGGAGAACCGATCCCACACCGACTGCGCCGCTTTGACCGAGATTTGCTGCCCCACGACACTGCGCGCCAACGTGACAAAGGGATCGCCACGCGTCTCGATCGAGGCCCCCGAAAATTTGGGCACCAAGCGCCGGAGCACACGGTCTTTGCGCATCAAGTGCTCGCAGGCCGCGCGCCAGTAGTCGGGCGCTGTGTCAGGAAATGTGAGCGGCTTCGCGGTCATGCGCGTTCCCAGGTGGTTCCGGTTGGACTGTCCTTTAAAACGATACCTGCCGCCAGTAGGTCCTTGCGAATCTGATCCGCTGTCGCGAAGTCTTTGGCGGCCTTTGCCTCGGCGCGCTGTGCGATCAAGGCTTCAACATTTGGCGCGCCCTCGACAACGTCCTCCGTCCCCCCTTGCAAAAACTGTTGGGGCTCGGACTGCAATAAGCCCAATGTACCCCCCAAACGGCGAAGCAACAAAGCCAGGGTGACGTCCCCTGTCTTGTTGACCTGTGCCGCCAGGTCAAACAGAACGGCGACCGCGCCGGGTGTACCGAAGTCCTCATCCATTGCAGCTTTGAACGCGCGGGTGTAGTCGTTGCTGTCCCAGTCGATCGGGTTATCCAACGCAGTACCTGCGAGGGAGGCAGCGGGCACGCTTGCCAGCGCGGTGTAGAGGCGTTTGAGTGCGCCTTTGGCATCACGCAAATGCGCGTCGCTGTAGTTCAGCGCGCTGCGGTAGTGGGCGCGGATGATGAAGAAACGCACCGTCTCGGGGTCAAACGCCTTCAGCACCTCACGGATCGTGAAAAAATTACCGAGGCTCTTCGACATTTTTTCGTTGTCGACCCGGACAAAACCGTTGTGCATCCATACCTGCGCCATCGGTTTACCCGTAACCCCCTCGGTTTGAGCAATTTCGTTTTCGTGGTGCGGAAACTGCAAATCCGCGCCGCCGCCGTGAATATCAAATTGCTCGCCCAACAGTGCGCAACTCATGGCCGAGCACTCGATGTGCCACCCCGGACGCCCTTGACCAAAAACGCTGTCCCATTTGGCCTCTTCTGGCTCTTGTGGCTTGGCTGACTTCCACAACACAAAATCAAGCGGATCCTCTTTGCCACCGTCAACGGCGACCCGCTCGCCGGCACGCAACTCGTCCAAACTCTTACCGCTCAAAGCGCCATAGCTGGGGAAATGACGAACCGCGTAGTTCACATCACCATTGCCGCTTTGATAAGCAAGCCCCTTGTCTTTCAGTTGGCCGATGAGGTCGAGCATTTGCGGGACATGGTCCATCGCGCGCGGCTCAGCGGTGGGACGCTCGATGCCAAGCGCATCGGCATCCGCATGCATCTCAGCGATCATCCGATCGGTCAGTGCACGAATGGACTCTTTATTCTGGAGTGCACGGGCGATGATTTTGTCGTCAATGTCGGTGATGTTCCGAACATAGGTCACGTCAAATCCACTGGTACGCAACCAACGCTGAACGACGTCAAATGCCACCATCACGCGCGCATGCCCCAAATGGCAAAGGTCATAAACCGTCATGCCACAAACGTACATGCGCACCCGGCCCGCCTCAAGGGGTTTGAAGGGCACCAAGTCGCGGGTCAGCGTGTTGTATATCGAAAGAGCCATGCGTTGCGTTTTTTGCGGGAAAGCTGGCCATTTTAAGCCCGCTACTCCTTAATTGGCTACGCGTAGCGTTTGGAAAAGGGCGACGCCCCGGGTGCGCCGGGCTGGCTACAATAAGATGTTGATCAGTTTTATGTTTTAGTCACCCCGACGATCCGATTTATCGAAGCGCGCGTTATGCCCACACCAAAGTCAGTATTTCAGCCGTCTGCTCATTCAGTGCGTCACGCCCTCTGTGTTGTCGCGATCGTGGTCACGGCGGCTCTCGCCACGCCACACGCCAGCGCTGCCGCCACAGATGACTACACCGCCATCAAGCAAGCGCTCTCAACCGGTCAGCCACAAGAAGCCATGCGCTTGGTCAAGGCCGCCCGGGGTCAGCACCCCAAAGACGTCCAGTTGATGTTTTTTGAGGGCGTGATCAATGCCCAGCTCGGCGAGACACGGGCAGCGATTGGCATTTTTGAACGGATGGCAAAAGATTACCCCGAGCTGCCCGAGCCTCACAACAACCTCGGCGTGTTGTACGCCGCGCGCGGCGATTTGGAAGAAGCAAAAGAGGCTTTCGAGCGCGCGATTTTCACGAACCCCGCCTACGCGACAGCCCACCAAAATGTCGCGGATGTCTACGCTGCGATTGCCCGCAAAAACTACGGTCAAGCCCTGCAAGTGGACGGCGAGGTCAAGGCAACACCGCCTAAGGTGACGCTTTTGGGCAGCATCTCGAGCGGCACAGCATCTGGCGGTCGGGCTGCCGCGCCTTTGATTGTTTTACAAACACCCGAAGCCGCGCCGGCCGCGAAAGCGCCCACGCCGGCACCCGCGAAACCAACCGCCGCGGCGCCAGACGTCAAACCTGAGGCAACCCCGGCGGCAGCGCCACGCGTTGATACCGATGCCATCGTTGCGGTCGAAAGCGCGCTGGCGAAGTGGGCCAAAGCCTGGTCGGCCCGCGACGTCAAAACATATCTGGCTGCGTACGCGACGACCTTTAAGCCCAGCAACGGCAAGTCACGGAGCGCTTGGGAGGCCGAGCGTGAGAGCCGGATCGCGCCACGTAAACGCATCGCTGTGACCCTCAGCAACGTGCGTGTCACGCTGGATGACAAGGGCGCCGTTGCGCGTTTCAACCAACGCTACGAGTCCGATACCTTCAACGGTTCAAGCCAAAAGCAAATCCGACTCGTGAATGAGGGCGGCCGCTGGCTGATCTCTGATGAAGCTGTCAACTGATCGAGGCGCCACCGCGTGACCATCTTACAAGGGGAGCGAATGGCAGCCGCGGCCAATCACGCCGCTGACGCACCCCCACCCCCCCCGCCTCGTAACCTTGTCCCGCTCGCGTGGGGACTCCTTGCCGTCACCCTGATTGGGGTCGCGCTCTGGCTTGGCACCCGTAACGTTGACGGTCGCATGGGCGCATCCGTACCGATAGATGAGAGTCAGCCGGCTGCGCAACAACCATGGCGCTTAGCCGTGGACGGCATCGTCATCGGCCCTCAGTCCGCAAGCGCGGCAAAAAAGCCCGTCTTCAAAGACGCAGAAGAGCGGGTCATCGACATCTACCAAGCCCTTCGAGCGGGTGATCGAAAGACGGCGCTTTCGTTGGCAGAAGCCC
>JALQVQ010000196.1 GCA_023260315.1 Burkholderiaceae bacterium | reverse complement strand
ACTGGTTGTATGCGCTGTAGTTCGCCTCAAAACCGCTGATGATTGCAAACAGTTGGGCATCTTTGGGCTTGAAGGGGGCGACCAACGCAGCGGTGTTGCCGTTGCGAACGCAAGCGATGAGTTGCCATTGATTGACCAAATCGGTGTAACGGCGCAGGGGCGACGTGCTCCACGCGTAAGCAGGGACACCAATGCCGGCATGGGGTGCCACTTTTGTGCCCATTCGGACCTTGTTACCCGGTGCCAAGCTGGCTTGTGAGCGGTAAATACCAGGCACGCCCATTTGCCCAAGCCATTGCCCCCACGTGCTGTTGGCCACAATCATCGCCTCGGCAACGATGAGGTCGAGTGCGGAGCCGCGTGGCCGGATACCGATCTCGACCCGTTCCTCACCGTTGGGCAGTGCGTCCGTACCGTCTGGCTTTTCGAGTTTGAAGTTGTAATCGGGACGGTTGAAGTTCTCAGGCTTGCCGCGAACTGCCTCCCGCTGGGCTTTCAGGTGCTTTGCCAGCCCGTTTAACCAACGTAGCTCGTGTCCCCACGCGGGGTGTGCGGCCGGTGCTGGATCGTCGAAATAGGTGTCATTGAACACCTCACCCAATTGGTCGTGTCGCAGGTTGTCTGCGATAGGCACTCGCTCCAATCGGGTCTCGGTTGACACCACACTGAAGTCGTCCGCTTTGAAGGTCACGTAAAGGGATAGGGCTGGACACGCACGTCCAGCGGCCAAGGTGTATTGCGCAACCACCGCATCGGGCAACATGGTGATTTTGTAACCGGGCATGTAAACCGTGGACATGCGCGTGCGCGCAATTTGGTCAATCGGGTCATCTGGCTGGATTGCCAAAGCCGGTGCGGCAATGTGGATACCCAGCGTGACCGCGTCAGACCCAATACCTTGTACCGATAAGGCGTCGTCAATCTCAGTGGTGCTGGAATCATCGATTGAGAATGCTTGAACCGCGGCCAAAGGTAACGCATCGGCATCAATTTCTGGCGCTGTGACGGCTGGAAAACCAATGCCTTTTGGAAACTGATCGAATAAAAACCGTTGCCAATGAAACTCAAAGGGGCTGTCAATCGCACCGGCTTCCGCCAACAAGGCCAGCGGTCCGGTTTGGGTTTGCTTACTCGCCGCCACGACGGCCCGGTACTCGGGCGCATTCTTATCGGGCTTGAACAGAATTTTGTAGAGCTGGGCTTTGATTGGCTCTGGACAGGTCTTTTGCGAGAGTTCGAGCGTCCACGCGTCAATCTGGTTTTGGATCGCTTGGCGCTTTGCAATACCCGCTAACGCCTGCTGCAAGACGTCCTGGCTCGCCTTTTTGAAGCGCCCCTTACCTGCCCGGCGGAAATAGTGTGGTGCCTCGTACAGCCGGAACAACGCAGCGGCGAGCTGCACCGTCGAGGGCTTCTCGCCGAAGTAGTCTGCGGCCAAATTGGCAAAACCAAACTCATCTTCGCTGGCACATTCCCAGGCTAAATCGAGGTCAATTTCTTGCGCGGTGGTCTGTGCATCAGCCAGCAGCTGCGCTGGGTCGGGTTGCTCAAATCGCAGTAACGCGTGCGTTGCTTTGACTTTGTGACGCTTTCCCGATGCGATCTCTACCTGAGCGGATGCGTCCGTCTCAGACAGGATTCGGCCAGCGAGAAATTTACCGGTATCTTCAAACAATAAGTACATACCGCCATTGTCCCATGGCGAGCGCGCTGGGTCGAAGCGGCGGGCGTCGCCTAGGCGGCCAACTTGAGAAACTCTGCAATCGGCTCTAACCAGGGGTCGAAGTCGCTCAAACCATGATCGCCGCCTGCA